>JAOZRY010000921.1 GCA_029939965.1 Bacteroidales bacterium
TACAAAGAGTTTATTAAAAACTATACCGGCTCTGCCGATGCACTCAACGAACATATTGGTTATTACAAAACAGAGAATTATAATAAAGTTGACGTTGTGATAAATTGGTTCTGGGATGGGGAATAATGAAGGTGGATGTTAGAGGATAGAAATTGGAAACTCCGCTGAAGTCAAACATCGTTAGATTTGCAAAATCAAAGGCGCACACTAAATTAGAGTTTGCCTACCGTAGAAAACCATATTGCAAAAATTTGAAGTACTTCGACAAGCTCAACAACCCCCACAAAGAATGATAAAAATCAAACTTTGAATAGCCCTGCAGAAAATAGCCGAAGTATGGCAGCAGAACCGGAGGTTGAATACAAAAATGGATAAGATTATGAAACCGGGGTTTTATAGTTTGAAGCAGCATTTTATTGTTTCCATTGTCGGCGGACTGGTGATTGGTGGTTTAATTTAACCTTTGGGCAAAATAAAAAAGCTTTTTAGCTTTTGCCCCTGTAATAATTGGATTACTCTTAGATTCATTAATTATAATTCCTGTTTTTTTAGAATTTTAAAAAAAGTAATAATGAAACTATTTTTTAGGGAATACGGACATGGGCAGCCATTAATTATTTTACATGGATTGTTTGGAATATCCGATAATTGGGTAAGCTTTGCCAGAATGATTGACGATAGATTCAGGGTTTTTATCCCCGACCAAAGAAACCATGGCCAATCTCCACACCACTCTGTTTTTAATTATTTTGCTTTATGCTCCGACTTGTATGATTTTATTGATGAGCATGAGCTGGAAAACCCAATTATCCTTGGCCATTCGATGGGTGGAAAAGTAGCTATGCATTTTGCTTTGGAAAACCCTGATACCTTAAAAGCACTAATAATTGCAGATATCAGCATGCGCACCTATCAACGCAGATTTATGCATCTGAATTTAATTGATGCTATGATGGCAGTAAATTTTGCAAATGCCAAAACCCGTGAAGATGTTGAAAATCAACTGAAACCAATAATACGTGAAACACGAATACGGCAATTTGCCATGAAAAATCTCTACCGCCGCGAACGTGGAGGACAGTTTACCTGGAGAATTAATCTTGAGGCCATCAATCTGAATATGGATGAGGTTTTTGAAGGAATACAATCAAAAGCACTTTTCCATAAGCCCACACTTTTTATACGGGGTGGTAATTCAGATTATGTAAAGTATGAAGATTTTGATCAGATATATCGCAACTTCCCAAAGGCAGACATTAAAACTATTGAAGGTGCAGGACATTGGTTACATGCTGAAAAGCCGGATGAATTTTTTGATATTATCAACAAATTTGTGCTTATGAACGAACTTCCGGATGACTAATCCCGGGATTGTTTTTCCAGATTCCCCTTTACCGGCAGATTGATAGCATAAATTTCAACTGCTTCCTGCTTTCCTCTGATAGCCTCCTTTTTGTTTACCTTTAAGAGGTTTTTGTCCAAGTGATTCCACACGATATTTCCCGGTAAAAAGTTTAAACAAAAAATGCCTACCCAACAGCATTTCGAACATCGAATAGGAATTAAACA
>JAOZRY010000922.1 GCA_029939965.1 Bacteroidales bacterium
TAGAGTTTAGGTTCTTAATTTGGAAAACCAACCAACATGTTGTTTAAATATTTTGTTGTTAATTTCCCGCTTTGCGGCTTCAATAATAAATCATAAATAATAAATCATAAATTGAATTAGATGTTGGATATTCCGATAATCGGGTTTACTTTCTTGATAAAAAAAATCACATTTTTTTTTATTATTAAAAATATTTATTATTTTTGACCATAATTTAATCTTTTATTCGTTTACAAGATAATCATTTTTGAATTACAAACAAATAATTTTTAATAAAAATGAGGAATAAATTTTTAATCATAAAAAAGCCAACGATAATCAGCAACTCTCTACTCCCCCGCTCTCCACTCTCTGCCCCCTCCACTCTCCGCTCTCCACTCTCCGCTCTACCCTCTACCCTCTACCATCTCCCCTCTACCCTATACCCTCTATCTTCTATCTTCTAACCTCTAACCTCTTTTATCATGCACTTTAGTACAAACATTAAATTATTGCGCAAGCGCAAAGGTCGCACACAGGGCGATGTGTCTTCTACATTAAACATGAATCGCTCTACCTACAATAATTACGAAAACAGGGTAGCCAAACCCGGCGTAGAAGCGTTGGTGAATTTCTCGGAGTATTTCGGCATAGCCATCGACACCCTCATCAAGGTTGACCTTTGCAAATTAGCCGAGAGCCAACTTTCGCAATTAGAAAAAGGCTACGATGTGTATATTCGCGGAAGCAAACTGCGTGTATTGGCTACAACCGTAGATCAGGGCAACAACGAAAACATTGAACTGGTAGCCGAAAAAGCCAAAGCGGGCTACACCAACGGTTTTGCCGATCCGGAGTTTATCCGCATTCTGCCAACTTTCAAGTTGCCATTTTTATCGCGCGAAAAAAAATACCGCACCTTCCAGATCAATGGCGATTCGATGCTCCCCATTCCTCACGGCTCTTATGTTACCGGCGAGTTTATACAAAACTGGAACTACATCCGCAACGGCGAAGCCTGCATTGTGCTTACATTAAATGAAGGCATTCTGTTTAAAATTATAGAAAACCAGATTGAAGATAACGGCATGTTACGGCTACATTCGCTCAACCCTATCTATGTACCTTTTAGCATCCACATAAGTGAAATCAAGGAAGTTTGGAAATTCACAAACTTCATTAGCTCAGAGATGCCCAATGCCCGCCCCCCCGAAAATGAGATTATGGAAAACATCCGCGAGATAAAGAAAGACGTGAAAGGCATAAATGAAAGGTTAAATGGATTGCCGGAACAAGAGCAATAGAATAATTAGTGTTTGTCCATAATGTCCGATTTCTTCGTTACGCTTGTCTTTAAACCCAGTCATTTACAAAAGTAAACTCCTGGTTTTAAAGACTTCGCAAGCCTCGAATTCGAACATTCTGAACTAAACACCTACTTTATGGACAGACACTAATTGGATAATGAATAATGAATGGATTTAACATGAAAGAGATAACAAGCATACGCGATATTAAAAAAAATGCTTCAATGATTCAATGCTTCAATGATTCAATGCTTCAATGATTCAATGCTTCAATGATTCAATG
>JAOZRY010000923.1 GCA_029939965.1 Bacteroidales bacterium
GTTGACCACCAGTCCGATCTATATTCACTGGGGCTTATGTTTCATGAAATGCTGACCGGTAAACAGGTCCGTCAATCCGTGCGGGGGTTCAGTACGGCCAAAGCGATCAAAGTGATCGTCAATGAAGAGATTGAACCCATCGCCACATTACCGCCCGGCATTTCACGCGTACTTAATACGATTGTCATGAAATGCCTGGAAAAAGATAGAAACTGTCGCTATCAAAGCGCCCGCGAGTTGCATAACAATTTGAGACTGTTAAAAAAGAAGCTCAATATCCTTTATGGTCCGTCTGACTTGGCTAGCTTTATGAAGCGGTATTTCAGGGACAACAGTAACACTGACTCAGATCAAACGATTAGGGATCATAGTCACTCCAAAAAATAATTGAAACTGAAAATATGGTATTACATTTATCAATTCTAATTAATTCAAGTGGTTACGTGACAACTTGAAACTTAACACTTAAAACTTGTAACTGACGAATTTATATAGTCATCGGATTTAGGTTTGTTCTGGGGATTTAGGTTTGTTCTGGCATGATTTTTGCCCCAAACCAATATGGATATATTATGCTATTCTGATAAACAATTTGTGCCATATTTTCCCCAAAACGGTTGTTTTGGTAGGGAGGCAATTTTTGTGCCAGAACAAACCAAAATCTGACAACTATACCATAAAATTTCAATAAGACACCAGCTTTGAAACGCATAATCATATAAATTGAGAATATGGTCAGACGAAAGGAGCGTTGTATGCCGGAAATGGTGATTGAGATACCGATAAGAAGACTTGCTTATATGATTAACAGCATGAATAATCAGGATCTTGAAACATTATATATGTTTCTGACAGAAGAAGGTTCCGAACTTATAGAAAGAAATAAGGACTTGGAACTGAAGAAAGTGAAATACATGAGTGAAGAAGAGGTTTTCGATGTATGAAGCCAAATATCACCCAAAAGTTAAGAAGGATTTAAAAAAAATTGATCCCCCGATACGTAAGAAGATAAGAAACGAACATATTCCGAAGATTCTTTCAACTCCCGAAATCGGTTAGAAACTGTCAGGAGACTTGCAAGGAACACGTTCTTATCATATTAAAGTTGCAAAACAGGAATTCAGAATTGCTTATGTGACAGATGAAAAAGCAAAAAAAGTTTTCATCCAGATGATAGCAAAAAGAGGCGATTTCTATACTTTGTTGAAACGAAGAATCTGAGTTTGAAAATCATTTTGGAAACATAAAGGATCCTATTTATAAATTATGGTCTCAAGTGTCGGGGTATTGCCACTGAAACATGAAATCAATACCATAATATCTGAATCAGACACTGACAGACCTGATTTATTGTTTGCAATAAGCCAACAATCATCTTCGATTATGTTTGATTTTAACGTACAATTACGGCGATAATCCATGTTGTCAGGATGTTGGTAAACGTAGTACAAATTAATTATCATTTTATCTCATTGAATTATTTGTAATATTCACTTTATAAAAATAATTTCATAATTGTGGCACAAAAACTGCAGGTTAACATAATCAAGGAACAACCGAAATAAA
>JAOZRY010000924.1 GCA_029939965.1 Bacteroidales bacterium
ACTATTTATATAATTTTATTAGCTTAGATACTATTGCATTAACGCTACAGCCGTTACTATCAGCTAATTCGTTCAGTTTTTTAAAATTTGCCGTAGAAATTTTTTTGTCAATCACTTTTATACTATCATCATACCAATGAAGCGCATTACGGCCATCAAGTACGAATATTTCAGGATCTGATTTTGCAACCTTTTTTTTTGCCTGATTCCAAATATCGTTTAGGTCTCTAACAGAAGCCATTTGTCCGTACTGCCCAAGATTGTAAATCACTGTTTCTTTTAAGTTTGTGGTGCCCTTTGGCAATTGCAAAAGTATTTCGACCATTGCCTGTTTCAGTTTTTCTTTTGATATCCCCATGCCACCAAATCCTGCCCTTCGCATCTGAGAATATGATTTTCTGTCAAACATAATTTTCGCCTTTTTTTAGTTGTACTTTAATTGTTACAATTACAAATTAACGCAAAAATAGCCAAAACGACAGAAATAAAATTCCCGGGGATGGAAATAAAACTCCGGCTCACCCTTCCTGTGGGGTGATAAATATGGTTTTGGTTTTTTCGTGAAAACTGTAAGTTTTGATAAGTATCGGATAGATTTTTGTGAAATCAAATATTGATCATACCACGGGAAGGGGTTTTCCATGTTGACAGTACATCAAAAACTATGTCTTCGACTTGATGACGTGCCGAAAGTCTGTTATGTCCTTGCGATAATAATATATCATAATTAGTTGAAGTATGCCAGATATGTGCCATTACAGCAAGTTTGATTGCCTTTGTTGAAAACACTTTTGCCGATGATGAGCGGCCAATTCTTCCGCTGTGTTTCAGGCAGGCATGTTCGGCAATTTCTTTTGCCCTTTGTTTTGGGCAGCCGTGATATAATTATGCAAACATTAATCGTCCTTTTGGTTTTGGTATCTTGATGCCATCTTCAACAGCTGTTTTTATCCAGAAATTTATCGCATTTTCCGCATTAACCATTGCTGCCATTTTTGATTTGCCGTGAGCCATACATCCTGATAGTTCCGGAACATCAACAACAAATATTTTGTCTTGATTATCCCAATAAATAATCATTTCATATTGTGATTCAATCATATTCATCTCAAATATCAAATTTATAATTAGTTAGTATTTTTCTTATTTGTTTAAGTTGATAACCTTTAGCTTTTGAACCCTCCGCTTGTAGATTAATCCTTTCTTTTATGCCCTCTTTGGTAAATATATTATGACTTCCTTCTTGCCTTCTTGTGAATCCTAATGAGAGCAACAAGTTAATCAAGTCATTGAACGAAATATTGTAATCTGCTTGACCTGATAAAATTTTGTTTAAAACTTTCTCTTTTTTCCCCATTAAAATATCAATTTCTTAGTTTAAAATCCATATCATTTCTAATGAAGCCTAACACGTTATTAAGCTGCAAAAATCGGTATAAAAAACATAAAATGCAAGTAAAAACGTATTCCATAAAAAACTCTTCTTCAGTAATCTCTGGGCAGTGATTATCATATTTCCCCGTAAGGGGTTTCCCATGTTGACAGAACATCAAAAACGGTATCAAC
>JAOZRY010000241.1 GCA_029939965.1 Bacteroidales bacterium
CTGACCACATCCTGCCACGTAGGGAGGTTCTTTTACTGGAATTTTGCCGATATAAATGATTATAAAAAGTTTCCTGCCGTACCTGTAAATAAAGGCGGCGAAACATATTATTTTGATGAAGCGGAACAACAAATCAATCCCGAATTACCAGGTTCATTTGTAAAAGAGGGCAGGGAGTATTCATTGGATCAATTTCTGGAAAAGAATAAAACAGTTGCTTTCATCATTATCAGAAATGACACCATCCTGTACGAAAGATATTTTAATGGTTATGCAGATTCTTCCATCATCCCGTCGTTTTCGGTATCAAAGGTTTTTATTTCGGCATTAACGGGCATTGCCATCAACGAGGGTTATTTCAAAAATACCAATCAGCCCATAACCGATTTTATCCCTGAATTGCTTGAAAATGATGTGGCATTTAAAATGATACGGTTAGAAGATTTGTTGAACATGCGGTCGGGCATAAAATTTAATGAGGGCTATTCTAACCCATTTGCCGACATGGCTAAATACTATTATGGAACTAATCTCAAAAAGTACATCACCAAACTTAAGATCGAAGAACCCCCTGATCAATCATACAACTACATCAGTGTAAACTCCCTGTTGTTGGGCATGGCCATTGAAAGGGCAACCGGAAAACAGTTGAACCAATACCTTGAAGAAAAAATTTGGATACCGTTGGGGATGGAACACGATGCCGGTTGGAACGTTGACAGCAGGAAGGACAACCAGATAAAAATGTTTTGCTGTATCAATGCCCGTGCCCGTGATTTTGCCAAATTCGGCCGGTTGTACCTCAACAAAGGAAATTGGAACGGCCGGCAAATCGTGCCACAGGAATGGGTTGAAAAGTCGATGACCATTATTAATGATTCCCGCGACTCACAAAATTATCCCTACACTTACCAATGGCGCGTGAAAGAGGACGGGGCTATTTTCGCAAAAGGGGTTTTGGGGCAGTATATCTATATTGATCCGGGTAAAAATGTAATCATGGTACACTTGGGTAAAAAGTCTGCCGGGGTGCATTGGGCCAGGCTTATGGAGGGGTTGTGCGGGGAGTTATAAAAACCTACCTCTTTTTCATTTTAATGTCAATCCCTGATTTGTTATCAAATTTGTTTAGCCGATATTTAAAGGTGAGCATCACGTACCTGCCGATGGTATTGGATTGTTGTTGGCGCAAATAGTTCATTTCGCTAACCCGTGTTATCCCGGTATTTTTGTCGAGCATGTCGAATAGTTCAAGAGTAACAACCCCACGTTTATTTTTTAGGAAGTAGCGTTAGCAAAGGTATCCTTACCGACTTAACATACAAGCCTTTCAGCATGAAGGAGCTGATTGCCCGCATTAATAACCAATTTAATATTTTGCAGGCTGGCCCGCTGGATAAAAATACCAAAAACGAAAGTGTTGAGCTCGGTCAATTTACCTTTGTGCAGGATAAATACGAGTTGGTTTTGAATGGTAAAATCAAAAAACCCTCGTTTCGCGAATCACAGGTTTTAACCATTTTGGCGGCACACTGCAACCAAACCGTCAGCCGAAAAACTATACTAATGAGCGTTTGGGGCGATGATTCCTTTTACAATTCACGCTCGCTCGATGTTTATATCCGCAAACTAAGGTCTCATTTTTCAGCAGATCCGCGCATCGAAATAATAACCCTGAAAGGCCAGGGCTATCATTTTCTTGTGCCTTAGGAGGGCTTATACCTTATCCGAAACTTATTTTTACTTAGCGAACTTTGGGTGATGATCCTGTTCGCAATTTTGTACTTCAATAAGAAATGTAATATTTCAAAAACCATATGGGAGCTTTTTTGTATTTTTGCTAAATACAATTTCCAAACTAAACAAACATGAAAAAAATACTAGCACTCGGTAGCCAGGAATTTTCGGAAGTAATAGGCAATAATTGTATTTATATTGATAAGACCAAAGATATTTACAAATTAATAACCGAAGGGAAATATTATTTTCTTTCAAGGCCGCGCAGGTTTGGGAAATCGCTGCTCGCTAACACTTTAAAAGAAATATTTCTTGGTAACAAAAAACTTTTTAAAGGCCTTTGGATTTACGATAAGTGGGACTGGGAAAAGGCATACCCTGTTATTAAGATTTCTTTTGCAAGCATCGACCACAATACCCTTGGTTTAGAAACTGCCATTGACATTCAGTTAGATAAAATTGCAAAAGCCTACGGTCATGTATTGGACATGAAATCGATAGCAACTAAATTCGAGGAATTAATTATCAAATTGTCGGAACAAGCCCAGGTCGCGATAATAATTGATGAATATGATAAACCTATAATTGATTATATTGATGAGTTGGAAAAAGCAAAAGAAAACCTTGGGATTTTGCGGAATTTTTATTCGGCTGTAAAAGATGCTGATAAATATATAAGGTTCTTTTTTGTTACAGGTGTATCGAAATTTAGTAATGTTTCTGTTTTCTCAAATTTGAATAACCTATCGGATATTACCTTAAACAGAAAATATAGTAGAATGATTGGGTGGACTGAGGAAGAGGTTGTTGATTATTTCCCCGACTATATTGCAAAAGTTAGGGAGCGGTACGAAAATGTCTCTTCTGATATTATGCAAAAAATAAGGGAATGGTACGATGGTTACTCCTGGGATGGGCAAACAAGGTTATATAACCCGGTGTCGTTAATGAATTTATTTGCCCAACAGGATTTTAGGAATTATTGGTTCGAAACCGGGACACCTACTTTTTTGTTGAAGCTTATAAAAGAGAAAAAATTCACGGCCTTTGATATTGAAAACAGTTACATATCTACTAATCTACTTGATAAATACGAAATTACGAAGATCACTTTACTTGCATTGCTGTTTCAAACTGGGTATTTAACTATTAAAAACTATAACAGAAACTCGGGGGATATAATTTTGGATTATCCGAACAGAGAGGTTGCCGATTCCTTTTCTGTCCATATATTGTCAGAGTTGGTTTATGAAGAAATTGATTTAACAGATAACTTGTTATACAAAATCCGCAGAAGTTTCATCGAAAACGAAATTGAAGATTTTATTGAATATATCAACACACTTTTTTCTAATATCCCCTATAACCTTATCGACAGAAAAGAGAAGTATTTTCATTCATTGTTTTATCTTGTCCTAAAGATTATCGGCTATAATGTTGAAACTGAAATACTGACAATAAAAGGCAGGATTGATGCCGTCGTAAGGACAGATGAAAATATTTTCATCCTTGAATTTAAAATTGACCAATCGGCACAAAAGGCCATTGACCAGATAAAGGAACGAAATTATGCCCAAAAATATAAGGACGATAAACGGCCTGTAAGTTTGCTTGGGATAAATTTTGACACCGACAAGAAAATGATTGACGATTATATTATTGAACTGCAATAATTTTTCATCATTATTAAATAATTCCGATAAATTAATTCAACTTCGTTTTTTGATTTTATCAATGGAACGGATTAATATTTTTTCAACTAAACCTGGTAGTATTGGCTGCATAAAGGCGTTTAATTTTCCAATTCCGGTTAAAGTTGTCCTGAATTTTCTCTTACTGATGTTTTTCAAAATAGCCCTTGCAACACTACTTGTGGTTTGAACTTTAAAATTTGACCTGTCTTTAATTACAACTAACGAACCATCGGCTGCAATGGTTTTCTTTTCGTGTTCTATTTCGGTGATGCCAACAAATATCAACCCCACATGGATTTTTGATTTTGCCTCTTCAATCCTAATAGATTCGGCGATGGCACGCAAGGCCATTTTTGATGAGCAATAAGCCGAAAGCCCCGGCAATCCCCTTATTCCGGCCAAACTTGAAACAAACACAATACTTCCGCGTGATTTTTTTATGTGTGGCATGGCAGGGATGGTTGCATTGACAACCCCAAGAACATTTGTTTCAAAAACAGTTTTAAAAACTTCCGGGTTCAACTCAGAAAAGTCGCCGCGCATCGACACACCTGCATTATTGATAAGGATATCTAATTTCCCGAAAGTTTCGATAGTTTTGTCAACTAAGTTTTTGGCCTGGCCGGGGATAGAAACATCTCCACAAACAGAAATAACTTTTCCGCCGAGGGCCTTTATTTCATTTTCAGCCAGTGTTAACCTTTTCTGGTTTCTGCCGTTGAGCACAACAGAAGCACCATTTTTTACCAATTCAATAGCCGTAGCTTTTCCAATGCCACTGCCTGAACCGGTTATTATAGCGACTTTATCCTGAAATTTTTTTGCAGACATTTTTGTTGTTTTCTGTGTTTAGTATTTTGAAAAATTGGGCTATCAACCGTTTATTGAGCCAGTTATTTCTTATTCCAAATATTTCATTTTCAATCCAACCAGATTATAGTATAGGTTTCTTAATTGTTTTTTATTATTGTAATGATTCAAAAGACCTCTTTCAAATACATAACATGTATCGTTCATCTTAATCTCTATAAGATATTTATCATGTATGTCTAATCCAACCTCAGTAAAATAATATTCTAGGTCAAAATCAATGTTCTGAAGAATGTTCTCAATTTTTGTTATATGTTTTTCCTTAATTTGGCAAGAATCTTTTTTAGATAGAATGAAATTTGCTAAAGAGTCATATTTTCCTTCTGAGTAGTAAATAATTCCCTGTTCATTATCCAGTTTAAAATAAATCGAAGAATATAGTGTGGATTGACAAGAATGGGAGTCTAAATCATCAATTGGAAGTATTATTCTTATTTCTTTACCAATCGTTGAATTATCAATAATTGGATATTTCAAATTAGCCAAAATAATTGAATATCTCATATTATAATAATATTCAAAATTCCATCCAATAGAATGCTGATAATGGTTTATTACCGAACTATCATGCATTATTAAGGTTGGTAAATAATTATTTAGAATTAAAATGGTATCTGTTTTAGGTTCAAATTTGTCTATGTAACCTATGAAATATTCACCATCTCTTTCTGTGGTTACAGTTCTAAGTAAAGTTTTAGCATCAAGGCTGTCCCCAAATAGAAAGGTACCATTAGGTCTGATGCAGATATTAGTTTGAATTATAGTGTCTTCTGTATGAAAATCTAATTTTTGTGTTCGAATTATACAATTATTGTATTTGGTGTTTGTTTCATCAATTATTAATGTTCTACTGCTACATGAGAATAGCAGCATAAATGCAATAGCTTTTATTGAATTCGAAAGTAATCTTTTAAAAATTAATTTCACGATCATATTAATTCTTGCTTTAATTGGTTACAATAGCTTGGATATGGGACATTTGACATTTTAACAATCCAATCTTTCAAATAACTTTATGTGTTATTTATTGCTATCACCTTCATTTTTAGTGCCTATTGCTCAATGACTTGTTCAAGCTTATCATTACGGAACCTTTTATCGCGACACACTAACGTAATTAGTGTCGTGAATTTTAGTAAAATACAGTTTGGTTAATTTTATCGCGACATGTTGACGCGATTTATGTCTCAATAATTTGATAATACGTTGCTGGCCCCGAGCCTTTTCTCTCTATAAGCCCCTCATCTATCATCTTTTTCAAGTGCCTTTCAGCTTTTTTCTTTTCAAAAGAAAAGTACTGCTCATATACTCTTTTGGGTCTTTTCGTGTATTTTCTTTAGCCATAACACTTGTTTTTATTCCT
>JAOZRY010000242.1 GCA_029939965.1 Bacteroidales bacterium
TGTTGCTGTTTCTTCGGGGGGTGTAGGAAACAATGCAGGTGCTAATTTTGTAGGAAACCCATATCCATCAACATTAAAAGCCAGTAGTTTCCTCGCTGCCAACAACTCAACAGACGGATCAATAAACAAAACCATTGAGGGGACACTCTATTTTTGGGATGAACCGGGTTCGGGTGATTTTGAAAAAGGAGATTATGCCACACGAATCAGCTCAACAGGTAATCCGGGAGGTGGCAATAAAACGCCTACCGATTATATTAATCCGGGACAAGGTTTCTTCGTTGTTGCTGCATCATCGGGCAATGTTACATTCGAAAATTCACAAAGAGAGCATGGAACTTCCGTATTCTTTAAAAGTGAATCTGAACTCAAAGATTTTAAACTTACTGTTAAAAATCTTGAAACATCGGATCAAAACACAATTACAGTAGTTTTTGATGAAAACTCAACCGAAGGGTTTGATAAACTGTATGACGCTCCCAAGTGGCCGGGCAATCCTGATCTGTCGTTCTATAGTCTGCTTGGAAATAAAAAACTTGCAATAAATTCATTGCCTGAACTTGAAAATGGTGTTATGGTAAATGTTGGGCTTTATGCAGGTAAATCAGGCAATTATACTTTCTCGGTGCATACTATGGATAACTTCGAACCCGGAACACCAATCGTGCTCGAAGATCGCCTCACCGGAGAACAAGTTGATTTTACTTTTAATCCTGAGTACAGTTTCACAATTTCTGAACCCGGAACTTATAATGATCGTTTTGTGTTGTATTTTAAATCAGCCGTTGGCATCAATCATGATATTTTAGTTAATGAACCTTTGGTTTCTGTCCAAAACAATCAGCTCAACATTACCAACCTTGAAGCAGGAAAAGTTGATGTTAGCCTTGTGGATGTAGCTGGAAGAGTGATTGACAGAAGGTCTTTTTCAGGGTTATCATCTGTTTCTATGCCCCTTTCAGTAAGGTCAGGCATTTATATTTTGGGAATTTCAACAAAACAACGTACATTTGCACACAAAATTTTTATCAGGTAAAAAATTCGGATCAATGAAAAAACATATTACAGTTTCAATTAGCATTTTTCTTTTATTTCTTTTATTAGCTTTTGCAACACCGGTTTTGGCCGGATCACCTCCACCTCCTCCACCTGGTCATGGTACCAATGGTAATGTACCCGGCGGCGGCGCACCAATTGGCGAAGGATTGATTATACTTGTTGCCATGGGAGCAGCTTATGGCTACAAAAAATGGAAAGCAAAAGACGAAGAATAGTTTCTAATAACGTATGAAATTTTTGAACAGGCTTGCATTAAATAAATGTAAGCCTGTTTTGTTTCTGCAACTTTGGCAGGTTATTTCCCTTGTTTCTCAATCTATGACTCATAATTGCTGCATTAAATTATGAATCTCACCATTTTGCACGAATTTTGATTACCCCGAAAACCTTTACAACACGAAATTTAAATAGATGGAATACAGAGATTATTATAAAATATTAGAGGTTGATAAAAAAGCCACGCAAGATGATATAAAGAAAAGCTATCGCAAGTTGGCCAGGAAGTATCATCCTGATAAAAACCCTGACAACAAGCAGGCAGAAGAAAAATTTAAAGAGTTGCAGGAAGCTTATGAGGTACTCAAAGATGCTGAAAAACGCGAAAAATATGATCGGCTTGGTGCCAACTGGAAACAGCACCAACATGCTGGTGCCGGAGGTTTCGGTTTTTCGCAATGGGCCAATGCAGGTGGAGGTCGCCAGTATCGAAGTGCTTCGTTTGATGATATGTTTGGCGGGGGCGGTGGTTATAGCGATTTCTTCGAAAGCTTTTTCGGAGGCCGGGGTGGTGGAAAACGTGCAGGAGGTTTCCGGCAGATGAAAGGTCAGGATTATGAGGCCAATATCAGGCTTAGCCTTACTGATGCCTATCACGGAACTTCAACTGTACTTAATGTGGGCAACAAAAAGATAAAAGTAAATTTGAAACCCGGTGTAAAAAACGGACAAATTTTACGTGTGAAAGGTAAAGGTGGTGCTTCTCAGTCGGGTGGTAATAATGGCGATCTTCTTCTGAAACTTTCGGTGATCAACAATACCAATTTTCAACTTGATGGGAATGATCTTAGGCTCGATCAGGAGATTGACCTATATACGATAATACTTGGCGGAAAGCTTACGGTGAACACCATGAAAAAGCCAATTAATATCAATATCCCACCTGAATCATCCAATGGAAAGGTTTTGCGACTCAAAGGACAGGGGATGCCGATTTTTGGAAAATCAGACGAATATGGAGATTTGTACCTGAAGATGACTGTATCGCTACCTGCCAACCTCAACCCCGAAGAGACAGAGCTTTTTACAAAACTCTCGGAAATGAGAAAAAACAAGTAGAAATCGGTAGATAAAATCAGATAGCAGATTTGCATTGAATCAACTCGTGCCTTATTTCAGGTAAACCAAAAATGCCATACAACCAACCAATGCAACGGTTCTCCCATTTAATTATCTCAACCACCCAAAATATTTAGTTTACAAAGCCGTTACTGAAATTAAATTCATTAACCAAAAACGACTTATCGACTAAACCATTACCTCCCTCCTTATGAAAAACATCTATGCCGCTGTCATTGTTTCATTTTCATTACTAACACTTTTTGGGTTTCAAAATTCACAAGCTCAAAATGGTACTATTCGTGGATTCATATACGAAAAGGAGACCGGCGAACCCATCATTTTTACTAATGTTTATCTTTATAAAACTTCATTCGGAGCTGCATCAGATGTAAACGGTTATTTTGCCATTACCAAAATTCCACCTGGAAATTACACTCTTATGGTAACCTATCTTGGGTACGATACCCTTAGAATGGATGTAAACGTTAAACCGGATCAGATATACACAAAAAATCTTTACCTCACCAAATCATCTGTAATGTTGGGAACAGTGAGTATATCAGCAGAACGACAGGCTGCTTCAACTGAAACCCAAACCTCGATTGTAAAAGTTACACCACTTGATATAAAACAAATTCCTACGGTTGGTGGTCAGGCCGACATTGCTCAATATTTGCAGGTTCTTCCGGGTGTAATATTTACCGGCGATCAGGGTGGGCAACTTTACATCAGGGGAGGATCGCCTATTCAAAACAAAGTAATGCTCGATGGTATGGTAATCTACAATCCGTTTCACTCCATCGGGTTGTTCTCAGTATTTGAAACCGACATCATTAGAAATGCAGATATTTATACCGGTGGTTTTAATGCCGATCATGGAGGAAGAATTTCTTCGGTTATGGACATTACTACGAGAGATGGAAATAAAAAGAGAATGGCCGGAAAAATTGGAGCCTCAACGTTTGGGGCAAGTGTATTGATTGAGGGGCCGATTAAAAAACAACCGGAAAATGGGGGTGGAAGTTCATCATTTATTTTTTCTGCCAAAAACTCCTATCTGGAGCAAAGTTCAAAAGTATTCTACAATTATGTAAATGAAGATGGATTACCTTTTAATTTTCTTGATTTGTATGGAAAACTTTCGATCAACGGAGCCAATGGAAGTAAATTAAATTTGTTTGGATTTAATTTTACTGATAAGGTAAACTATCAGGACATATCAGATTATAGCTGGGATGCCTTTGGTGGTGGAGCCAATTTTGTTGTCATTCCCGGAAGTTCGCCTGTTTTGATGGAAGGGATTTTTGCTTATTCATCATACAAAATGCAGATGAACGAAGAAAATCAGCAGCCTCGAATGAGTTCGATAAATGGATTTAATGCAGGTTTGAATTTCACTTATTTCATGGGTAAAGACGAACTTAAATATGGGTTGGAACTCAATGGCTTTAAAACAGAATTTGAGTTTTTTAATGAAAACGGTTCACGTATCCAGCAAGAGCAAAATACAACCGAAATATCGCTCTATGGAAAATATAAACTTACAGCCGGAAAATTCCTCATTGAACCCGGGATACGTTTGCAGTGGTATGCTTCACTATCGGAGATATCGCTTGAGCCACGATTTGCAATGAAGTACAACGCTACTGACCGGACAAGGATAAAACTTGCAGCAGGATTTTATTCCCAAAATCTTATCAGTGCTCGTTCCGATCGCGATGTAGTAAATCTTTTTTATGGTTTCCTGTCAGGGCCTGATAATCTGCCGGAAGAGTTTGATGGAGAAGAAGTAACCAGCAAACTTCAAAAATCGCAGCACCTGATACTCGGTGTAGAGCAGGATTTATCGAATCATTTGACCATAAACCTTGAGGGCTATTACAAATATTTCCCTCAGCTCACAAATCTGAATCGCTATAAAATCTATGATGAAAATGATGCTCCTGCCGGAACTCCCGACATTGAGAAAAAAGATTTCCTGATCGAAAAAGGAAAAGCTTATGGCATTGACCTTTCATTAAAATACAAAAAGAAAGGATTCTATTTCTGGAGTGCATATTCGTTTGCTTTTGTTGAAAGATATGATGGTACTATATGGTATTATCCTCACTACGATCGCCGTCACAACCTTAATATGCTCGGTTCATACACATTTGGTGCCCTGCAACAATGGGAGATTAGTGTGCGGTGGAATTTTGGTACAGGTTTCCCGTTTACACAAACGCAGGGATATTTCGAAAAGCTACTCTTTACGGATGGAATAAATTCGGATTATACTACTGAGAATGGTATTATGGGTATTCAGTATGCTGAACTAAATGAGGGCAGGCTGCCAACCTACCACAGGCTCGATTTTAATCTCAAAAGGTTTTTCTTTTTAAGCGAAACTGTTAAGCTGCAGGCCGATTTTAGTGTTACTAATATTTACGATCGCGAAAATGTGTTTTATGTAAACCGCATTACCAGCGATGTTGTTCGTCAGTTGCCCATTATGCCCAGCCTTGGACTTACCATGACATTTTAACCCATTTAAAATTAAAGCAAAAAAAAACCCTCCGCAGGGGGCATTTTGCGGAAGGTTTTTTACTCTATTAGGGGGTTACGAGTTGAAAGATAGAAATAACCAAACCTTTCTAAATGAATAATTCAACCCGATTGCATCACAAACTGTTTTCTGGAATTTGGGAACGTAGAAAAGGAATTTCCGGAAGGGTAAAATGGATAATTCTGCCTGATTTTACAATGGACAATTTGTAACATACAGTTTTGAGATGCAATATTTTAAAGAACGAATGATATTATTATTTATCAGGTTGCTAAAGTATAACACAAATTGATGAAAACCAAAAACACATTGCAAATATAAATATATGTGCATTTGATCTATGTATTCATATTTCGAATAAACGCTGGCACATTTCGAATAAACGCTGGCACATTTCGAATAAGCGTATTTTTGAAAAAAGTTTTAAAAACCTTAAATTTAAATCCATTCTAAATTAATAAGCCCGATAATCGTTCTGATTGGGCTTTCTTTTTCGAGATACCTCTTGATGCTTTTTCCTGTTTTTGCAAAAACTTGTTGAGGGTTTATTTAGTATCTTGTTTTTGATATTCGTGTTGTTTTTGGCAAGATATTATAATTTAAATAAGATTAAAATGATTGTCAACCAATCTCATTTAATCTCGTTGCCTCGTAGTACCAAGCGGCAGGGATTGGAGTGGTAGCTTGTCGCAAGTGGCGGCTGATATTTTTGTTG
>JAOZRY010000925.1 GCA_029939965.1 Bacteroidales bacterium
AAAAAATATGTAGTGTACCACTAATTTTGCAAACGCTTGATACGAGGGAAGCTGAGTTTGATTATAGCCAAGTTGAGTTAAAGGAAGGCTAAATTTTGATAATTTACCCAGAATGAACCTTTGGCTTACTTTAAAATAAACCCTAAGCCAAAGGGTATTAAAAAATAAAACTGCGTGGTTCCCTTTGATTTCTCGGCCCAAACCCCTACTCCAAGATTTACATATAGACGCTTCAAAAATGATTTCTGAATGCCGAAAAGTACATGATTATCATTTTCATCAAAGGCATCTTTGTCTAACGATGCAGCGAGATGCAAACCTACATAAGCACCGTCATAAATTCTCCGAATGTAATTTGCATCTTTGTGCTGCCATTCCATAAAGTAATACCGGCCTTCCAAAAACAGTTTTGGATTATAAACAAAGGTATTTGATTTATTCACATTTTTTTTGCTGTAATATGCTATCCGTGTACCAATGCCAATGCTCAGGGTAAAGTTATCGATAAGTGTTGGCTCAAAAACCAATCCCGGACCAGCCAGCAATTCGAGCTTTACAGATAGCTTCGGGTAATCCCCAGCCTCAATTTTGTGGTTGATTTCTTTTGTACTATGCGGCTCATAATTGCTCTGTGCCACAAGACCCAACGACAAAAAGAATAATATAAGCAAAGGAAACACAAAATACCAGTTTCCTGTATTTCTATTTGTTGACACTTCCATTCTCACTTTTTTTTAATGTAGAGCAAAGATAACCACGGGTTCACAAACAACTCAGCCATAAACCCGTGGTAGTCTTATCAGGAAAGAATCTAATTACTCAACTCTTACCAGGCGTTTAACCTGCTCCCCTCCTGTTGTTTTAATTTTGCAAAAATATATTCCATTCTGCAATTGGGTTCCATCAACAGTAAAGGTATGGTTGCCTTTAGTTTGAAATTGGTTGAGCGGCATTGCTACAATATTACCTGCAAGATCGTATATGGAGATTTGCACTTGCCCTTCTTCCTCATTTTTGTAGCTAAGAATTGTTTGCTTACTAAACGGATTTGGTGATGCGGTGAAGCTTTCGGTGTAGGCACTCCCAACAGATATTTCTGCTGAATGTGTATTTTCGTTGAAACCAATTTTATAGGCTCCCGGCTGGTTTATTTCTGCAACAACGGTTTTTTCTACTTTATTTATCATACTCGGAATTTCCTCCCAAATATCTGTATCATCATTTTTAGTATAAATGGCAAGATGTGCAGGGTTTAATGTATTATTCATAATATCGGCATTTGATACAGAAAGTTTTGCAAGCTTATTGAATTGAACAGACTCAGGGCCAATATGATAAATTGTTTGGCCATCAACTTTCTCTTTCCAGATAGTTACAAAGAGATCATTATTAAAATTATCTGCTGGCAGGTCGAGTTGCACTTCATCGTTGGGATATGTTGCAGTAACAGCAGTATTTTTAAATACCTCGGTGCTGCTAAGTGTACGTTCAAAAGTAGATACATTACCCAGACTGTCGGAGCCCGAAACCGTAAACGTTACATTTTCGGTGGTGGTAAGTTT
>JAOZRY010000926.1 GCA_029939965.1 Bacteroidales bacterium
AAAGGGCCTAAATCGGTTTCAGGGATTGGTGCTTCTATAACATTAAAAGGTAATTGTTTTAACTCAACATATTTTCGAGCTGCATCCGCTAAAAACATAGCCTCCTTGCCTTGCAATGCTAAATCTTTGTTAAAAACAGAAACGTTTCCTATTGATGCTGTAACATAATCGGCCAAATCGGTAGTGTTTGTCCAATACATTGGTGTTTTGTATTTCCCAAAAACGAACAATGAATTATCCCGAATAAACCACGGCAACGAATTTAAAAACCAAGTACAATGAAAAACAGTTAGCGGTATTCCAGCTTCTTTAATTAAGTTATGCCCTTTAAACCTTAATTCATTATCAATTATTCTTTTTTTAGAACTGTGAAATTCGGGATGCAAAGCACCTAATCCGGATACTTGAATTATTTGTTTAAGAGAACTGTCTTTGGCTTTTAAAATATTTCCGATGCCTTGAACTTCGGGAATAAATTTTGCGTAAGGATTTGGAGCTGATAAATTTAGATAAAGATACTCTGTCCCGGATAAAGCACTTTTTAAACTCTCAACATCCTCTAAGTCGCCTTTTATTAATTCTACATCTGATGGCAACTTCTCTTTTGCCGTTTCAACATCTCTTACAATTGCTTTGACATTCACACTGTTTTCGAGAAATCTTTTTATTGTTGGAATAGCAAGTTTTCCGGTTGCTCCAATTACTGTTAAATTTTTCATTGTTAAATTATTTTGGTTTACAATTAATGTGCAAAATAATAATATATATTCTATCTTTGCAAGTAGTTACTAATTCCGCATATAGTAACATATTTGTTACTTATGCAGAAATACAGTTATTTAAATCGAAATAAAAATGAAAAAAATTGAAGTTTCAGATATTGAAACACTAGATTACGCAGAATGTCCTGTTAAAATAACCATTGAAATAATAGGAGGGAAATGGAAGCCGGCAATATTATATCTAATTCAAAATGAAATTACCCGCTTCGGAGAAATGCACAAATCATTACCTGGGATTAGTAAACGAATGCTTACAACCCATTTGCGCGAATTGGAGGCAGATGGAATAATTAACAGAAAAGTATTTGCAGAAGTGCCACCGAAAGTAATTTATAGCTTGACAGATTTAGGAAAAACTGTAATTCCTGTTTTGACAGCTATGGCAGATTGGGGCGAAAAATATTTAGTCTCTGCCAACAAACTCAATATTTCATAAAGGTGGTGTAAGAAATCGCTGAGATTGAGGCGGACGAAGTGTTGAAATTCAAGTAGTCCCAACTTAACGTGGATGACTGTTTTAAACACAAGTTCCCCAACTACTTCGGGAAAGATATCGGTGTTTTCTGGCACACACAAATTAACCACATAATAGGCAATTAGCAACATCCCGCGAAAATCGGGGTTATAAATTGGCAAAATTATTATATGTTATGATAAAGGTTGAAAGGATAACAAAGATGCCCGGAATTTCGCAGTAAAAAAACCCGAAAATAATTATTCGTACCTCAGCGAATCTACCGGATTGCTGCTTGCCGCCAGCCATGAACGGTAAACTATTGT
>JAOZRY010000243.1 GCA_029939965.1 Bacteroidales bacterium
CCAACGAATTATTTGCTTATGAAATCAAATATAACAAACCGAAACTGAAGGCCCCTAAAAGCTGGGTTGATAATTATGGCAGTAATTACCAGTGTATCACCAAAGAAAGCGTTCTGGGATTTCTTCTTTAGCTAAAGATTAATCATCGTAGAACAAAGTGTTCGTAATTGAACACATAAAACATGGCTCATAAAATATGTGCCATGTTTTATGATATTATTGTATCTTTGTGAAAAATTAGGTTATGAACCCATTTACATTAAATTACAATCCTGATTATTTTTGCGACCGGGAAAATGAAATCCAACACTTGAAAGATAATATTATCAATGGGTTAAATACACTGGTACACAGTCCGCGACGATTAGGAAAGAGTGCAATGATATTGCATCTGTTTCATCAATTGAAAAAAGAAAAAAAATATGAAACTGTTTTTGTTGACCTGTTTGCAACACAAAACCTCGTTGATTTTACCAAGATTTTTGGTGAAGCTATTTTACAAAAGTATCATACAAGGAACATTATTACCGGAATAAAAAAACTGTTCAGGGGCGTACATGCATCAATTACCTTTTCGGACGATGGTACGCCTATGCTTGATTTGGGGCTTGGCGAGGGGCAGCTTCAGACTGGCATTTCCCAGCTTTTCGATTACCTGGAACAACGAAAAAACCCTGTTGTAGTGGCATTTGATGAATTTCAGGAAGTTGCCGGGTATCCTGAGAAAGCCGAGGCACTGTTGCGGACTTTTATCCAACGGCTTAAAAATGTAACTTTCATATTTTCGGGCAGCTCTAATCATATTCTCCAAAATATGTTTTATAGTGCCAAACAACCTTTTTACCAGAGTACTGAAAGCCTGGTAATTGATAAAATTAACCATGATATATATGCTGAGTTTATAAATCAATGTTTTAATAAATTCGATAAAGAAATTTCAAATTCTGCAATCGGGCACTTTCTGGAATTTACTGAAACCCACACCTATTACACCCACGTTATTTGCAACCAGGCATTTTATAAATCAAACAATTTCCTGGAGAAAGATGAAGCTACTGAGATAACCGGCAATTATATCGAAACCCGTAAAGTTGATTATCTCAATATCCTTAATCTGCTTCCCGGCAATCAAAGAAGTTTAATAAAGTCCATTGCAAAAGAGGGCATCGTTCAAAAGCCGTCTGCCGTAAATTTTCTTATCAAATATAAACTTCCATCCAGTTCTTCAACCCTGCAGGCACTCCATGTATTGGTTGAAAAAGAGATGATATACCGTAGCCCGGACGGTTATAAAGTTTATGATGTTTTTTTCAGGCGGTTTTTGGAGAGGTATTTTTGATGGGCTACAAAAATGGCTACAAGTAGATGCCTGTGGCCTTATGTTGTTACAATGTTTATTGTGCTATCTTTATAAAAATATCAATATCTTTCAAGTAACCATTTCCAGGCCGGAACAATGGAAATGTGCTTGTTATCTATTGAAAGGTTTTCTTCTTCATTGTTGGTAATGATCATGCCTTTATTCAGGGCATAGGTTTGCATTGCATCCAAAAGGCCATTAATTTCCCTTAATCGGGTATTTTTTTCAGAAAGAGAATATGAAACCTGAATTGCTACAGATATTGAATTTCCGCTACGGACCAAAAAATCACATTCGGTTTTGGAAGTATGGTAAAAAATCTCGTGATTTCTTCGTTTTAGTTCCAGGAAAACCAGGTTCTCAAGCATTCTTCCTAAGTCATCAGTAAAATAGAAACCAAGTGTTTTGATCAACGCGTTGTCAATAAAATATATCTTTTTAGGGTTTTGGATTTGTTTTTTTAAAGAAAAATCATATTTATTGACAGGAAAAATCAAGTAGGAGTTTTGTAAATACGAGATATAATTTTTTACAGTTGAGGCATTTGACACTCCAATGATTTTAGATAAAGAGTTGTACGAAGAAAGTTTTGACACATTGCTGGCGAGGTAAAAAACCAATTCAAGTATTTCTTTTTCATTGCCAAGGTTGTTGCGGACCATCACATCCCTGTATAAAATACTTTCATACAACGACTTTAGATATTCGGGGTTTCTTAGCTTTATGTATGCCGGAAATCCTCCAAAGATGAAATAATCAGAAAAGTGTTTTTGTGCCAGTGCCCTGTTTTCAGTTGAAAAAAAAGATGGCTTACCCGCATCAAACCCATTAAACCGTAGGTATTCGCTAAAAGAAAAAGGGAATAGTTTATATGATATATGCCTGCCCGAAAGATGTGTGCCCAGCTCACGGCTCAACATAGTGGCATTTGAACCGGTAATAAATACTTTATAGCCATAATCGTATAGTCTTCTTATGAACCTCTCCCAACCATATATATTCTGTATTTCGTCAAAATATATTGTCTTTTGTGGGCCGAATAATTCAATAAATAACTCTAATAACATTTGAAAATTTTCGACACTGAATTGAATCAGGCGGTCATCATCAAAATTCATGTAAAAATCCCTTTCATCCTGATCCTTTCTGATCTGATGGAGTAAGGTAGATTTCCCACATCGCCTGATTCCGGAGAATACCACGATGTCATTGCCTGACAGTAGGTGTCCGGGGAAACTCCTTTCAATATAGGATGCTTGCCAGCCCATGCTCTGCTGATCAGCTATTATCGTTTGAAGTATACGCTTGTCCATAACAAATATTTTCACAAAGATAATAAACTTTCTTTTGTGAAAAGTAACATTCATCAGAATGTTTCCATTATTAATAGAAACTATTCTGAGGGTTTGCGTATTTGAGGTAAATTGTAATGGGTTACAAAAAAGGCCATCCGTACGGATAGCCTTTTCTGATTACAAATTTTGCTGCACTATTTTTTTATCAACCTTTCTGTTTTTATGATTGTTTCCCCTTTCACCTCAATAATGTAAATGCCTTTTTGGTAAGTAGAGAGGTCAATTTCACTAATCATTTCTGTAAATTGATCACTACTTATTAATCGGCCTTTCATATCGAAAATTGAGATTGTTGTTTTTGTTGCAGATGGAAGTTTTACAAACACTTTGTCGGTGGTTGGGTTGGGGTAAATCTTAACCTCATTCCCATTCAAAAACTGTATGCCGGTAGCTGATAATTTCAACTCCGAAATTGCTGAGAGGCCATTGGTGCTGAAAGTTCCATTGTGCTGAGGCAATGATTGATCCCAGGTTATTACAAGATCGGTTTCTTCCTTTGTTTCAGGATTGTAGGCTTGCAACGAAATAAAATCGTTTTCCGAAAATCCATCCTTTTCCTGAGTTAGCGGATCGTCGCCAAACAAAGTGATGGAAGTGTTTTCGCCCTGCCATATTCCAACACCAAAGCAATTCCCGGATTCATCAAAAGCTCCGATAAAATCTCCGGTGTATATTTCAGAATTATTGATTGTGTTTGATGAAATGGCAATAGTATGTGTTGACACCGTAAGTTTTGGAAGTTGCCAGGGAGAGTTTAAACCTAACAGGTTTCCAAAACCTGTTAGGTTTTTGGATGTGCCAACTTTAAAGCCATTACACACCGGAAAATTAATCTCCCCTTCACTTCCCATCAAAACAAAATATGCTTTGCCGGGTTCAAGCTGTCCAAGTGTGTTAATGCCAAACCCTGGCCAGTACGTACGCCAACCGGCAACTTCTTTTACGATTATCAAATCAAACCCATTGAAAAGTTGTTCAGCATCCACATCACATTCGCTGATAACCGGGATAAGCGACCAACCATTCGTTAACCCCAGGGTACTTTGATCAGGTATTTTACCAACGATTGGCAAAATTGTTTCATCCGACACTTTTAGGTAGTAGCCCGAATTTGAATCCCAATCGCCGAGTGTATTCATATTCTGACCGGGCCAGAAAACCCCATTTAGGTTTTGCACAATGATTAGCTCATCTGTGATCACTTCAAAAACAGTTTCAATTTCGGGATAATCAGGAATTACATAACCCGAAATGCCACTCCAACCGGCATTTATTGATAAGTTTTTTTTAAACCATCCCCACCAACTCCCCGGTAGATTTCACTCCCACCTTCCCCAAAATCCTCCGCCGGTGCGTATCAACCGTATGCAGGGGCAATCCCGGGTTATCACCGAAGTTTATTGCTTGTTTTGTTTTTGTGAAGGTATTGTTCATAATAATCAATACAGAAATCCCAGCAACCAGAGCGGAATTACTTTTGAAACCGGAAACTCAAGGTCGTCTTTAACCAGATAAGCCTCTGAAAGACCGGATATTTGTTTTGTGCCCTTGTTTTTGCCGCCGATTTCCAGAACAATCTTGCCATCCAATTCAAAATCGCCGCTTTTTGGAAACCTTACTTCGTGATTAACAGTTAACTGACTAAAAGCAAAAATTTCGCGAATAGTCCCTATTGATGGCATAACTGAAGCCATGGCATAAGCTAAACTGGTATTGTTTAAAAATATCTTTTCAGGCTTTTGTAAAGTTGCAATACTTATTCCGGCAGGATGCAGCAATCTGATTAGCCGTGCTTCTTCGAGAAACCATATATAATTCCCCATCGAATTCCGGTGTATTCCGCATTTTTCGGAAAGCTTGTGCAAATTTGGTTTGAACGGGACTTGCTGTGCAACAACATACAAAAGCTGTAACATCTTTTTGGCATTTCTGATGTCGAAACCCTTTATTTCGGCCATATCGTATTCCACAATTAATCTTATAAGTTGCTGAAGCCGCTGAAAGTAGCCGGGAATATCTTCCCTGGAGAAGGGGTAATAGCCATACCGTAGATAGTTATTGAATGATTCAAGTGGTCGAAAACCGGATGGGAAATAATTTTGGATCGAAAGATTACCATCTGTTATCTGGTTTAAATTCAGGATGGGCAATTTCATTATTCCATTCATTTCAAGATATTCACGGTAAGAAAGCCCATGGAGTTCATACATTATCGCCCTTCGGCTAAGATCACCCTCTTGTCGTGAAATATCGATGATAGATGAACCAGTGAAGATAACCTGCAATTCGGGAAAGCGATCATAAACTATTTTTATTTCTCTGGCCCATTGCGGATATTTATGAACTTCATCAAGCACGAGAATTTGCCCCCCCTGCTGAAAAAATGATTTTGCAGTATCCACTAAAGTATTGGTCAGGAAATAAAGGTCATCAAGCGAAAAGTATGCAGCTTTCGCGACAGGTTTTCCCTGAACTTTAAGCCATTGCAAAACTATTGTAGTCTTTCCGGTTCCACGAGCGCCTTTAATCCCGATCAACCGGTTATGCCAATTGATTTTTTTTGTAAGATACCTTTTAAAATCACAGGAAACACCCTGTACCAACCTGTCTGAATTTTCGAGCAGTTCTATCATTGCACAATTGTTTGTGCAAAAATAGTAATAAATCGCACATGCACATGTGCAGTAATATCCTTCTATGATATATAGATTGTTATTTTCGCCTTTCAGCGTTACGCCAATATTGGAACCGGACTTAAAATTACTTTTGCTATGGAAACATAAAAGATTAATCCGTGTCTATTCCTACCCCCTAACCATCCCCACCAACTCAGCAGTAGATACCGCCCCTACCTTCCCCAGAATCCTCCTCCGGTGCGTATCAACCGTATGCCGGGAAAGTTCAAGGGTTTCGCCTATTTCAATGCTGGTTTTGTTTTG
>JAOZRY010000244.1 GCA_029939965.1 Bacteroidales bacterium
TGTCCCATTTTTTCGCCTTTCCATGGTGCTATTGCTCCTTGAAATACCGACAAACTTTTGTCAGGAATAACCAGGTCTTCATCTATACCTATTATGCTTCCAAATCCTTCACATCTTTTACAGGCACCAAACGGATTGTTAAAACTAAACAGGTTCTCAGTTGGTTCTTCAAATTCAATACCATCTAATTCGAATTTATTAGAAAACTTATAGGGTTGGATGTCATCATTATCAAAAACCTGAACAAAACACTTTCCATTACCTTCATAAAATGCGGTTTGTACTGAGTCGGCAACCCTCGACCTGATTTCATGCACCTGAGAAACGGATAAACGGTCGATAATAAGTTCGATGTTATTTGTTTTTGTAAAAACAATGGATTGATCAATAGCATCCTCAAGTTTTATAATCTGGTTGCCTATAAATAATCTTGTAAAACCCTGTTGAAGTAATACCGAAAGCTGATCAATTACCTTTTGTTTATCTCTAATTGGCATTTGGCTGGTAATAAGTAGTCTTGCTTTTTGAGGCAATTTTTCAATAAAATTAACTACATCAGATACAGAATGACGTTTTACTTCCTTACCTGAAACAGGAGAAAATGTTTTACCGATACGGGCAAATAAAAGCTTCAGGTATTCATAAATTTCGGTTGATGTGCCAACTGTTGATCTCGGGTTTCTGGAATTAACTTTTTGTTCGATTGCAATTGCTGGTGAAATCCCTTTTATGTAATCCACCTCCGGTTTTTGCATTCGCCCAAGAAATTGTCTTGCATATGAACTTAAACTTTCAACATATCTTCGCTGCCCTTCAGCGTAAAGCGTATCGAATGCTAATGATGATTTTCCTGACCCGGATAAACCAGTTATTACTATCAAGTGGTTGCGCTTAATTGCAACATCTATGTTCTTGAGATTGTGGACGCGAGCCCCTTTTATCAGTATGTACTTTTTGGGTTCTAAGGTATCAATTTCTCCAGCCAACATCTTATAAATATTTACCAATTAGTGGCATGTTTTTTACGATTTCGTGCAAAATAAATTGCCGTTATGATTGGCAACAAATGTAAAATAAAATTTGGTGAAATGTTTTTAATGTATATATTTGCGCAACTTTTTACCGTAAGTTATTAAAAATCATCATAATTACTAATAAAAAATAGGAGATAGGTTATCGAGTAAACTTCTACGCTTTGTAAAACAAACATAGAAAGGAGACTAGTATGAAAGTTCAAATTCCGAATGATAAGGATTTGATTAGTCAATATCTGAAAGGTAACCAGTTCAGTCTCGAAAAGTTGATCCAACGTCACCAAAACAGGGTGTTTGCATACATCTTAATGGTGGTGAAGGATAAGCAGCTCGCCGATGATATTTTCCAGGATACCTTTATCAAAGTTATTAATACCGTCAAGTCCGGTGCATACAAGGAGGAGGGTAAGTTTATCCAATGGGTGATGCGTATTGCACATAACCTTATTATTGATTATTTCAGGAAATCCAAACGTATTCCGGTTATCGAAAACGATAAAGACGATTTCGATATATTTGACACTATCCGATTTACTGATCCATCCGTTGAAGATCAAATGATTACTGATCAGATTCATCAGGATGTTCGTAAGCTTATCGAATATTTGCCGTCTGAACAAAAAGAAGTTTTATTCATGCGACATTATTCGGAAATGAGTTTCAAGGATATTGCAGAACAAACCGATGTAAGCATCAATACAGCCTTAGGGAGAATGCGTTATGCGCTTATCAACCTTCGTAAGCTCATTAAGGAAAAAAATGTTATCCTTACCAAATAAATAATCCATTTTTAAGACGTAAGTAATAAACAGGAAAGGTGCTTCGTTAGCTATCTTGTAAATCAAGTAAAAACTAACAATGTAGCCTATGTGCCATTCCTTTACACTTAACGATTTGATTTTATTTGCCTATAGTGAGCCTGACCAATCAGAAGCTGAAAATTATCGTAAAGTAATCAGAGAAAATATTAAACTTTCGAAGGAGTACAATACGATATTGAGAATTAAGCAATATTTTAAAAGTAAAAAGGTAGGCCCTAGCGAATCTACAATCAAAAATATTTTGAATTATTCAAAAGCATTATCTGTAAATCAAACAAAAAACGCAGGTAATTTTAGTTTACTTCTAAATTGATTTCTCTGTTACAAGGGAAACGGAAAAAAAATTCAAAGCCGCATATTATTTTGTGCGGTTTTTTTTTGGTAAAAAACAATAATTGTGAGAATTAAAGAGAGATACCAAAATTTTATTGATTTTTTTGCAGAATATCAGCCTGAAGCTGATACCGAACTTATCTACGTAAACCCTTATGAATTATTAGTTGCTGTTATCTTATCAGCACAATGCACTGATAAAAGGGTTAACATGCTTACACCTCAATTTTTCGCAAAATTCCCAAATCCTGAATCTCTTGCAAAAGCTACTGTCAGGGAGGTTTTTGAACTAATTAATAGTTGCTCGTATCCCAACAATAAATCCAAACATCTTATTGGAATGGCTATTACATTGATTAATGATTTTAACGGTGTAGTGCCTTCAGACATCAATGAGTTGCAAAAACTGCCTGGTGTTGGGCGGAAGACTGCAAATGTTGTAGTTTCTGTTGTTTTTGGAAAGCCTGCAATGGCAGTTGATACACATGTGTTTCGGGTTGCTGCACGTATTGGACTTACCGTAAATTCAAAAACACCTCTCGATACTGAGAAACAATTGGTGCGGTTCATTCCCGAAAAATATATTTCAAGGGCACATCACTGGCTTATATTGCATGGTCGCTATGTTTGCCAGGCTCGTAAACCTAAATGTGAAGAATGTAAAATTTCGCATTTTTGTAATTATTATGATAAGCTAAATAGCAAGTCTTAATAAATCTTAAATCAATGACAGGCTGAAATTGGTTTGGTTAGTTTTGTTGAGAATAATAATTCATGGCATATTTGAAAATAGGTGAAAAGGCACCGAATTTTAAAGTTATTAATCAGGACGGTGAAATGGTAGGTCTGGATGATTTTAAGGAGCGAAAAGTGATTCTTTATTTTTATCCTAAAGCCAATACTCCCGGTTGTACTGCAGAAAGCTGTAATTTAAGGGATAATTATAACAATCTTTTGGGTAGGGGATATGATATTATTGGAGTAAGCCCTGACAAACAAGAGAAGCAAAAGTAAAAACCAAAGATCACGCTACCCAAATCCTGGAAGCAATGAACAATTAATCAATATTTAAATCAAATTTTATGGCTAAGGAAAAAAATAATACAGAAAAAATTAAGGCAGAGAAAATGCAGGCCTTGGAAAGAACTTTGGGAAATATAGAAAAACATTATGGTAAAGGCACTATAATGAAGTTGGGAGATTCGCCGGTAGAAAACATTCCTACCGTATCCACAGGGTCTATTGCGTTAGATGTGGCACTTGGTGTAGGGGGTTTACCCAAAGGAAGAGTTGTTGAGATTTATGGCCCGGAGTCATCGGGCAAAACAACGCTTGCAATCCATGCTTTGGCAGAGGCTCAAAAAGCTGGAGGAATTGCAGCCTTTATTGATGCTGAACATGCCTTTGATAGGTTTTATGCTGAAAAACTTGGTGTTGATACATCAAACTTGCTTGTGTCGCAACCTGATAATGGGGAGCAAGCATTGGAAATTACTGATAATCTGATTCGCTCCGGAGCTATTGATATTATTGTTATCGACTCGGTAGCCGCACTAACTCCAAAAAGTGAGATCGAAGGTGAGATGGGTGATTCAAAGATGGGGCTTCAGGCCAGGTTAATGTCGCAGGCTCTACGAAAATTGACTGCCACAATTAGTAAGACCGGAACAATATGTGTTTTTATCAATCAGCTTCGCGAAAAAATTGGTGTAATGTTTGGGAATCCGGAAACAACAACCGGTGGAAATGCCCTGAAGTTTTATTCATCTGTACGGTTAGATATTCGTCGGATTGGGCAAATTAAGGATTCGGAAAGCGTTAGTGGAAACCGGGTAAGAGTTAAGGTTGTGAAAAATAAGGTAGCTCCACCATTTCGCAGTGCAGAATTCGACCTGATTTTTGGAGAAGGTATTTCGAAATTAGGAGAGATTATCGATCTCGGTGTGGATAATGAAATTGTTAAGAAAAGCGGATCATGGTATAGCTATGGGGAAACAAAACTTGGCCAGGGGCGTGATGCAGTAAAAAACCTGTTAGCAGATAATCCGGAACTTGCCGAAGAACTGGAAAGTAAAATCCGGGAAGCCATTGGATCATAGTTTTTAAAAGCAAAACTTTATATAATAAACCTGATAAAGCTAACTCTTTGTCAGGTTTTTTTTATTGAAATAAAATCTTGAGTTTTTTGTTAATTCAGTAATTATTATGAAATATTCTACCAAAATGAGAAAATATCTGCATTTTACATTCATAGTTTTGTTGGCGGTATCGTTTGCGTGCTCATCAAAAAGTAATAAGGATCAGGAAAGGCAAAGTGGTGATAGCCTAAAGTTTGATAGAACCCTTTTTGATATTAACGAAAATATAATAAATGATTCTAATAATGATGAGTTATACATCCAACGGGCCGATTACTATCTATCGGTAAATAAAACTGATAGTGCGCTTCGGGATATTTTAATAGCTATCGACATTAACAAAGAAAATGCTAATCATTACATAACGCTTTCAGATGCCTATTTGAAAATCGGAAATCCGGATAAATGTTTTGAGGCACTTAATCGTACACTTGTGCTGGATACACGAAATAAAGAAGCTTTGATTAAGAAAGCTCAACTCTACCTTATTATGCGTGATTATGATAATACTTATTCAACCATTTCAGAATTATTATCGATCGACAAGTTGAATCCGATTGCTTATTTTGTAAATGCAATCGCCTATCTCGAAGAGCAGGATACCACAAATGCGATTAGAAACCTTCATATTGCTGTGGATCAGAAACAGGACTATTATGAAGCTCAGCTGCAGCTTGGGGTTTTGTATTCTGATAAAAAGAACCCTGTTGCTATTAATTATTTGCAAAACTCCATCAATCTGAAGCCCCGAACCATTGAGCCTTATCATCAATTAGGGTTGTTTTTTCAGGAGAATAACAGGGTGCAAAGTGCCATTATAACATATAACAGTATTCTCGATATTGAACCTGAGTTTGTTCCTGCACTTTATAATCTTGGCTATATCCAATTGGTTTATCAACAGAATTTTGTCAGGGCAATCGATTATTTTTCAAAGGTTGTTCAGTTGACACCTGAATATGCCGAAGCCTGGTACAACCGTGGTTATTGTTACGAATTGCTTGGTCAGCTTGAGTTGGCAAGAAATGATTATCAGGAAACTTTAAAGATTATGAGTAATTATTCAAAAGCAATTGATGGCTTAAATAGGTTGGATGCAGATTAGGAATATTTTCCGTTTTTATACTCTTCTTCAAATTGTTTAATTTCAATAATAAATATCCGGGCAATTTCTTTTAATTCTTCGAGATCATGTGCAAAATCAATACTTTCTACTGTTGTAGATTTATTCCTTTGCTCTTCCATTTTTAGTCGGCTTTTGTTTTCAAAATCATTACAAAATTCAAAAATTGGATTTCCGGAATCAATAAAATAACTAACACTTCGC
>JAOZRY010000245.1 GCA_029939965.1 Bacteroidales bacterium
GCGGAAAAAACTTGATTTATCGGGAGAAGATAATTTGATTCCTTTTTTGATGAAACTTTAGCAAGCTACACTTTTTAGTGGATAATTTCCCATGCAAATTACACTTTTTGATAGGTAAATACCCATTCAAATTACACTTTTTGGTAGGTAAATAATTAATATTGACATTTATTGATAGATTAATTTGTATGTTTGTAACACTTTTTCGGGGATACATTTTAAGTGTTTTCATTTTTCCGGGACATGTACAAATAATAAATCGAAATATCTTATACAAATGAAAAGGGTTTTGTATGCAAAATTATTGGAATGGAAAAGTGATGTAAAAAGAAAACCGCTTCTGCTGCAAGGTGCGCGACAGGTTGGCAAGACCTACCTCATTGATGCATTTGGAAAGGCGGAATATGCTGATTACATTTATCTGAATTTTGAACAGAATCCCAATTTGGCTTCCATTTTTAAAGGTGATTTGAATCCACACCAAATCATCGAAAGCATTGGCCTTTTGTATGGTCGTGCAATACACTCTGAAAACACATTAATTTTTTTCGATGAAATTCAAACAACTCCTGAAGTTTTAACAAGCCTGAAATATTTCTATGAAATAGCCCCTGAATATCACGTCATATCAGCCGGTTCATTACTCGGCGTAAGCATGGGTAAAAAAAGTAGTTTCCCAGTGGGGAAAGTCAACTTTATGATGATGTACCCATTGTCGTTTAGCGAATACCTGATTGCTTTTGGAGAGGAGATGATTGAACATAAACTCAGTACCACAAACCCGGAAGGATCTTTCATGGAAGTGATACACGAAAAACTTATCTCACTCCATAAAATGTATTTGTACTTAGGCGGTATGCCCGAAGTGTTGCAGGATTACCTTAATAACAGAGACATTGCTTCAGCCAGAAAAATTCAGGAAGAAATTCTTTTGGCTTATTCCCGGGATTTTTCAAAATATACTGAAAAATCACAAGCTATAAAAACCTCCGAACTATGGCAATCGATACCCGCACAGTTAACCAGAGAAAATAAGAAGTTTAAATACAGCGGTGTACGGAAAGGAGCGCGGGCATCCACTTATGAGCAAACCATCGAATGGCTCAAACAAGCAGGTTTGATCCATCTGGCATATCAAATAAGTACAGCAAAAATTCCCCTTTCAGGATATGCAGATTACACAAAGTTTAAGGTCTTTGTTTTTGATACAGGCCTTTTGGGAGCAATGCTTAAAATCACATCCGAAATTATTCTTCACCCTACAGCATTATTTTCGGAGTATAATGGGGCTTTCATCGAGAATTTTGTTGCCAGCGAATTAATAAGCTCGGGATATGATAATTTGTATTATTGGGTATCAAAAAGTGCTGCTGAGGTAGATTTTATTGTACAAAATGGGGATAAAATTTTTCCACTTGAAGTTAAAAGTGGTTTAAACAGGAACAAGAAAAGCCTTATCAGCTACAATCAAAAATACCATCCGGAATTACTTTTCAGATGTTCGCCCCGAAATTTTACCCGCGATGGAGATTTTATTAACCTGCCTGTTTATGCAGCCTTTTTAATGAAAAAACAGAGGTAATAGGAATTTAGTTCATTTTTATTAATATCATCGAATTAAACGGATTTGTCGAATTCATTGCCTGCCTAATTCGTTTAATTAGCGTAATTCGATGACGTATTTTCACTCCGCCGGCAACTGTAAAAGTTTTTTATCCAAATTATTTATCTCGTCATCCAAGTTAAAATCCATCTATAACATCCCGGAACATCCAGCTTATTGTTTCCATAAATTCATATCTACTTCATCGATATCTCCATCTGTATTGATATCATTAAAAATCAAGCAGCTTCCATTCGTTATTTCAACCCACCAGCGGTGTCGCTTTGAGCGACACCGCTGGTTTCCTAGGTTTCCGCTTCCCGGAACAACACTGCCGAATTGTTTTGCCACTTTTTGAAACACCCACCAAAACCCTTTGAACCACCGCATTAATTGCTTTCTGTAGTACTTCGATATAGCTTTGCCAATAAACAAAAATTTACGGATGGCAAAGCAAAAAAAAATACGACAAAAGAAAGCTTTAAAAAATGAGAAAGATGAGATAGATCCAATTGTAGAAACAAAAAAAAGATTGGAACAGCAACAAAAGGCTTTGCGGAAAATAATCGAAAAATTCAGTCAACACAAAAATAATAAATGAAATTTTAACCTAACAAAAACAGTAATTATGAAAGTTATTTTTACTAAAATCATTTTGAGCATTTTCAGTATCCTCATACTAACGGTCTTTACTTTACAGGCCGAAACAATTATTTCAACTCAGGATGGTAACTGGAATGTCGGCGCCACCTGGGTAGGTGGCAATATACCTACCAACACCGACAGTGTAGTGGTGAATCACATGGTAAATATCGTTAACGGCGATTCGTGCATGCACCTCAATGTTGCCTCCTCAGGCACTATTCAAAACAAAGTTAATGCAAGCAGAACCCTTGTTGTAATGGGTAACCTTTGGGTGGATGGTATTGTTATTTACACCAATAATTATTTTTACATCAGGCTTGGGGGCAACCTTCACCTAAATGGGATATGGTTGAACCCACGGGTAAATTTTATTGGTGCAGTTGAACAGCTTGTTTCTGCCACTGCCGGTAAAATATTTGAAGCAACAAGGTCGGGTATTGAATTTAAAGATGATGACCCGGCCAGTCCCTTAAGGTTTACGACAGATGTAACGTTTAAAGAAATTGAGTTGATCGGAAATGGTTCAACCGTGGAATTTGAACCAGGAATTGAAGTAGCTTTTTATGGCGAACCGATCGTAAACGTAAATATAATTGGCAACAATTCGGGCTTATTAATGCGCGATGGTGCCTTTGTTGAGGACAGTAATCTTGATAACCTTACCCTGATGGGCCTTTTTACTATGGGCGATGACAATACTTCCTCCGGAGAATTGATCAATGCCGACACGCTTCAGAACCTCATCAATAAATCACGTACCCTGATGGTAAATGGAAATTTCACTAACAATGGAATGATCCGGATAACCAACAATTATTTCAATTTTTATTTTAAAGGAAACATCGTTAATAATGGTTTATGGACCTGCGAGGATGTCTATTTTAACGGCCTGGCCGATCAGCATGTGGTTTCAGCACCCGGTACTTATATGTTCTGCGATAATATTACAGATCAGGAAGCAGGTTCAAAAATAATCCTCGACTCGGATTGGGAAATTCGTGATGCGGCCATAGACATGCAGAATGCAATAATCGAAGCAAATGGTTTCAAAATTACCTTAAGGGAGGGAGCTTTCATACAAAACAGCAGCGTAGATCAGGCATCCCTTGGTGGGGTTTTTAACTGTTATGATGGGAATGTTTTTACCGGCACAACAACCATTGTTGATACACTCCAGAACAGATTGATAAATATTTATTCTTCCGTAACATTCGAAGGCGACCTCATTAATAACGGAATTATCAGAAGAAGTAATAGCTATGCATTAAAACTATTCCTTAATACTGATTTCGAAAACAACGGGCCGGTTGATGTTGAGGACTTGACTTTTGCCGGCATCGCTGATCAAACCATTTCAGGCACAACAAAAGGAGGTATCCTTGATGTTGACCAGGTTTATGATACTGTTGCAACAAGTGCCATCATCATCGATACAGATGTTACCTTTTTGAATGCTGATATTGATCTTGCCGGAGCTACCATGATGCTGGCCAATGGAAATATGGAAATGCAGGACGGGATACTAAAAAACGGGGGGCTTGTTTCGGATAATATGTACATTAAACAAAGTGGCAATGCCCGGTTTGAGAATATGCAGGTAAGCAATACCCGGCTGTTGGGCAAATGCCAGGTGTATCAAAACGACAATCAGTTTAACGGTGTTACCGTAACGGATACCTTGCAGAATTACAGTAGCTTAAACATCCATCCCCTTTTAATGGTTACAGGTAATTTTATAAACAATGGAATAATCAGAAGGGGCAACTACTATGGACTGAACATTACTTTTATGGGTAACTTCGAAAATAATGGCCCGGTTGATATCGAAACCATGTCCCTTTCAGGCACTGCCGATCAGGTTATCTCCTCTACATCGAAGGGTAGTGTGTTTGATGTGGATCAGGTTTTCGATACTGACCCGGCAAGTGCAATAATTTTCGATTCGGATGCCACTTTTATAGGGGCAGATATTGATCTTGCGGGAGCTACTATAAATATGAATAACGGAAATTTGATTATGCAAAACGGTCATCTCCAAAACGGGTTTTTAGTGTCCGACAATAAATATATCAGACAAAACGGTACAGCAAGGTTTACAAATATGCAGGTTAGCAATACCCGTTTAATGGGTACTTGCATGGTAAATGGCAATAACAATATTTTTAATAGCGTAACGGTAGAAGACACACTTCAGAATTATACTACATATTCAACCCCCATTTTAAAGGTTACAGGCGATTTTGTTAACAATGGCACAATTACCAACAGCAATTCAAACGAGATTGATTTACATGTTGAAAATAACTTTTATAACTACGGTAGTGTTTTCCTTGATAATTGCGAGTTCACCGGTTCCGGCAATCAGGAATTTTCCAGCGCAGTCCTGCCCTTCCTAAATACACCCTTTGCCTCTTCAAAAACAGGTGGTACCGTTATCGCTGTGGATGATATCCTGCTGCTGGGATGCAATGTAAACCTCAACTGGGATGTTTTTGACATGCAAGATTCCGATATCATAATAACCGGTGGCAAATTAGCTAATGTGAATATTGAAGGAAATGGTAACAAACTGATTGTTGATGGAGATGGTGCTGCTGAAAATGTTGGTTTTAATGAACTTTTTCTGGAAGGAAAGTTATATATGCGGGGCCAAAACAATACATTCGAAAACGTTACATTAACTGATACTATTTCCAAGCAAAGTAATTATTATGCCTTGGTTAAAATCACTACAACTGGAAACTTTATTAATAATGGCTATATCACCGCTGAAGGTTCGTGGGACATGTACTTTTATGTAAATGATACAGTGATTAATAATGGTCATTGGTTTTCTGATAAGTTGATTTTTAACGGTGCGGGTATGCATTATATCGAATCGCTAAATGCAAATCCGTTTGAAGTGCAGAATATAACAAATCCTGCCAAAGGTGGTGAAGTAGAGATACTATCAGACCTTTACCTTTTAAATACCACAATTGATTTTGACGGTGTTGGCCTTCACATTCCGGCAGCCGGCATCCTCAACCTGGACAACAGCACCTTCAACCAGATTACCGTAACAAGCGGGGATTTTACAACTATTCATTGTATGAATAATTCCCTGATAAGTAATTCGACCATCAGTGGCGCAATAATTAGCGGGGCTGTTGATGTTACAACAAATACTTTCATCGATTGTGTAATTGATGGTGTTGTGCAAAATCATGATGCTTATGCTAATTATACCCTTTCTTTTGAGGGGAATACAACTAACAACGGCAGTTTTATAAAACGCCCATCATGGAGTTGGAAATTATACAGCAATGTTTTTGGAAATGTGTATAATAACGGAACATGGGAAATAAAGGAAAGCCGCTGGAAGGGAACGCTTGATCAGGATATCTATTTAATCAACGACAGT
>JAOZRY010000246.1 GCA_029939965.1 Bacteroidales bacterium
GTAGTTGGCCGACTCGTTGTTTTGTATTTTTAGTAAATTCTGGCATGTTTTTTTTTGTTGATTTTATAAGCAATCTTAATATCCTGCTAAATAAACTACACAAGTGTTAAATGTGGCTTTGCATAGTAATTCTTCCGTTTCCAGAAACGGAGCATAAAATCGAGGTTTTGCAATAGCATATCTCCGGAGGTTTTGCCCGGAAATTGAAATCCTTCAATCTCGTAATTATCAACGAGGTATTCAATAAACTCTTTACTGTAGCTTTTGCCGGTAAGCAAATCCATAGCATGATCCCAGTCGTATTCTTTTTCATAGTTTGGGTTGTCCTTATCAGGGATTAAATCATTAAAACTATTAGCAAGTTCGATGCCTGAGGCCGGATTGAAAAACAAATACCAGTTTTCATTGCGCATTACCTCATCATCAGCAAACTTACTTACTTTTAAAGGCTGATTTTTATTACCTTTACTTTGTTCCGGCATTTCTTTTGCAGTTTGTTCGTTATAAAATTCCATGAAACCGTTAAGAAAATCGCTCAAATCAAAACCATTGTTGAAAAATGCAAGCTGTTTATTATGGTTAAATTCCATAAAATATTTATATTGATTACCTAAAAATTCCTTCTTTTTTTCCTCATCACCAAAAACATTTGCATTTGCAGGATTAGATACCTCATCAAGCAAGATTTCATCAGTAATAGCAAAAGCTGCAAGCACACCCGAAAACCACCATTCCCCCATCCAATTTACCACGCTCATCATTAATGTGGTTTCATTGGATTTCATATAATCCATTAAATCGAGCGATTTTTGTGTAACCTTCAACTCAATGCCCGAGCCGAGGTGCTTTAAATGCAGGTCATTGTTGTCATGCCCAAGATATAGGTATTTCCCGGTTTTTTTTTCGCTCATTTTTAACAGGTGGTGGTGCAATGGATGATCTTTGTCCAAAACATAAGCAAGCCAGTCTTTGCCTCTTAGTGCAAGTAGGGGCGAAACCGAATCAATTACAAAAGTATCATGAAGTTCTTTGGTGAGATTAATCGCATTTTCAAATTCCGATCTGTCAGTTTTGTCTTTTCTTTCTTCTAATATTTCAATCTTTTGTTGTGTACATTCTTTTCCCTTAAAATGGAAAAGGTAAGAGCTTAATATCAGCCAATCCATTTTGAACCTGATAGCGTAAAAATCGGTTTCACTATATGGGATACTCAAAAATTCTTTCATACTGGTATTTACCGGAGCATTTTCCCATTCTGTATCAAAAATTTTGTAAACCTCCATACCAATATCAGAAATTTCAATATCGCCCGGTGAGATGAGATATCCATCACCAGAAGCCATTGAAAAATAATACCATACCATGAAGGTAACATCCTGCGGGTTTATCTCATCGGGATAATACTCATCCAGATTATAAAAAGGCAAATACTTTCCATAAAGCTGATGATGCTTGTTGATAAACGCACTCCAAATCCTTGTATCTGATATAATGTCCTCGAACATGGCGACCAATACACAGGCAAATTCCCGATGTTTTTTCTTTTCTAATAAAGCTTTAATAAAAACATTATCTAACCGGCAAAACATATCATTCACAAGGTTACAGACCCTCAGGTAAAAAAAATCGCTGTGTGCAGGTTTTTCATAAGGATGGAACTCAAGCCAATCCTGAATATAAACTTTTGAATGTTTTTCTTTTTTCGACATCTTTCTTTTTTTTTGCAAAGATAACTTTCATTGGGAGATGAATGGTTTAATGGTACAATGGTACAATGGTACAATGGTTTAATGGTACAATGGTACAATGGTACAATGGTATGGTACAATGGTTTAATCCTTTCCATCTTCGTTTCTTATCGCATTGTCTCCTTATCACATTGTCTCCTTCCATCAATCTCTTTTCCTGCTTGTTCGGGTTAGGTTTGTCCGGCGATGTTTACATGTCGTGGCTGTTCTTTTCAAATATTACAGTTTTGAGCAAGTTCTTATTACGGGTAGCCGAAAATTGGTGTCAGATAGTTTTTTGAAAAAGAAGACCTCCAGAGTTTTAGAAACTCTGGAGGTCTTCTTTTTTGATAAGAAATGAAATCTTCAACTTCTTCGATCCAACCTCTATAAATTACTTATCCCTTTCATTACGGTCGGTGCGGCCATTGTCGTATTGGCCTTCAACGGCTACGGCTTTTTTGCCCTCCTTAATCACTTTTAGTCTGAAATATTCAATATCCTCAAACATAAAAGTGTTCTCATTCATCGGAATCATTTTGAATTCGGGTCTGCCTTCACGTTGGTAATAAAGTTCGTTATTTCTAAAAATAATGTTTCTGGGGCCATATTTTCCGGCATAAGCTTTCATGATTTTTTCATCAAGTACAAAAGGGTTTGCTTTGGCATCAACACTAGATTTTACCCAGGTAATTTGTTCTTTTAATCTCGGATCTTCCATATTTAACAACACCGAATCGAGTGCCATTGCATAAGCAACATCTTTAGCTTTTGCAATATCGCAAACAACATGGGGTTCAATACCCGTGCCCTCCCAATTGGTATTAGTGATAGGGTTTACAGCTCTTCCGATAGGAATGGAAACTCCAAAGTTGTTATTCAGTTCAATCCTGTCAATAGGGTGAGCCCCACCTCCTGTAGTATCGCCTACAATGGTTGCCCGCTCCATGTTTTTTAAATTGTATGTAAACTCCTCGGCTGCTGAAAAAGTCCGGTTGCTGGTAAGTACGAAAACCGGAATGTCTGGAATTTTTTTTCCGGGAACGTATGGCAACGTCCAAAACTGACGTGTTTCATCAGCCGGGCGATAGAAAAATGAATTCAGGTGTTCTTCATAACTTTCGAATAAATAGGATGAAATCATCTGAATCATCAACGGACTACCTCCCCCATTTTCCCTAAGATCGATTAGTAGTGCATCGGTATTCGATAAAAAATTCATAGCTGCGGATGCAGTACGGAAGGCATTTTCCGATTCTGCAAACATGTTGAGTTTCAGATAGCCAACATTACCGGCTAAAATTTTAATTTCTTCAAAACCATAATTGCGCATTCTGTTGGTCTCCTCAATAAAAGCATTGTAGCTACCATCATCGTTCTCTCTTTGTAGCTTTATCATTGCTATAGTTTCAGGGTAATATCTAACCCCAATATGTTTATCATGCGATATGCTCACGAGGTCTTCGGTTAGCTTACCTGAAAAATCAAATACATTTTCAAAGTCATCATAGGCTCCACTTTTCCATTGTTGCAAAACAAAGTCTGCCATTTCCTCTCCAACATCAGGAAATACATACAGTATTTTCATTTTTAAGGCAAGGGAGTCAACCACTTGTTTTTTTTCTACCTGATCAATTTTAGGTAGATCATCTTGTCCGGAGAGAATCCCTGAAAAGGTAACTGCTAACAGTAATGTAAATAGCTTTGCCAAGTTTTTCATTTTTCGTTAATTTGAGTTAATAGATTAATTTTCATTTTAAAAGTGAGCCGCTGGTAAATTGTTTCTTCCTTCGGTGTCATTTGGGTTGGAAGGAAATTAAAAGAATAATATAGGCTATTGGCAGCAACCAGTAACTTGCTGGTATAAAGTATCATCTCGTTAAAGCCCATGCACAATGCTTTTCGCATTGCAGCTCTTAGAAGTTGTCTGCCATACCCCCTTACTCTAAAATCTTTATCTACAGCCATTTTTGCCAACTCTACTGTATTATCAGTATGCTTGATCAATGCAACCGTACCTGCCACTTTACCTCCAACAATAATAAACAGAATCTTTCCGCCCTTCTGTAATACTTCTTCTTCGGGGTAGCCCAGCACCAATTGGTCATAAGGTTCCAGCATAAAATATTCTTCAAGCCACTCTTTATTAAGCTCATAAAACGAATTTTGAAATTCAGGTTTATATTCCAAAATAACCGGTTTATCATGTTTGCCAAAATCAATCATCTTTTCGCTGATCCGGCTATACATACTCCTTTCGGTTAGCAACTCCTCAAGTTTTGCTATCTGCGTAAACAAATTGGGGTCGAACTCATCGGTTAATTCATCAATGGCTTCGCGGAATGCCTGCCAAACAGGTTGGTGGTTATTAATGATGCCCTTGCCTTTGTTACTCAGTTTTAGTATTCGTCTGCGAGAATCGCGTTCATCCTTATTACTGCTTATTAATTCTTTTTGCTCTAACAAGCCGGCGAGCTGGTTGATGGCCGCATGGGTTTGATTGAGTTCGGTGGCAATATCAGTAATTCCCATTGGAGCACGGTCATTAAGCAGATTCAGTATTGCATACCAGCGTGGCTCAAAGTCGGATTCGATATCCTTGTACACCTGGATGCCGTCATGTATGAGTTTCTCTGATAGATTTTTCAGCCTTGTGGCAATTACTATATTTCCAAGCCTTTCGATGTACTTTGCGTTCATAATAAATTAATTTAGGTAAGTGCTTACATAAAATATGCCGATTGTTGTAAGGCACTGGTTGTAAATATTTAATATAAATTTCGGGTTGCTGGTATGATTGATTTTGAACATGAATTGTTCGTAAGCGGACAAACAAAGGTTTCAATTTTATTTGTATGATACGTATCGATAAGGGGTGATGGGTAATTAAATTATTTATCCTGTGAAATAATAACAACCTATTAGAAATTTATTTCACAGGGTAAACCAGTTTGGCATTAGTAGTGCGGGTTTCCGAAGCGATTATCTTTTAATTTACGATTAAATTTTATTGCTTGGATAATTTCTAATTTTGGCACTAAAACCCGCATTACGTATAGGTTTTGTTGTGTGTAATGCTTCTTCACTAAATATGTTTAATTGTTGATTTTTCTCAAATTCCTTTTTTACTAATTTATCTTTATAACTTTCCCAATCTTCAATATTTATATCGGAAATTTCTAATTGTAATTCAGTAAAATTTGTATTATTAATTATTTCATTCAAATCAATTCTCATCAACAAATCTTTTGTTATCATCCTTTTTGCATCTTTAAATGCAATTGATTTAATGAAGTTCTGAGTTACTTCTTTATTCAGTAATACTCTTGTTATCTCTGCTTCCAATAATGTGCTAAAACCAACAAAATAACAAGTATCATCAAGCATAATCACCTTATTACAATTTGGTTTTATAAGTGAAAACGTAGTTGTTTTATACATTCCGGCAATCGCAACTTTGTAGGGTTTAAAAGAGTAATCACCAATGCCAAAAATCGAAAAAATAGGTTTCCCTTTATAAATACTTGATTTTCTCTTGTTAAAATATTCAATATTCTTGAAAAGATAATTATAGGTTTTTGGATATTTTTCTTTTATGTATTTGGTTTCCTGACCTATTTTTTTCTGTGTAATAATTGTGTATTTACGAGATTTATTAATAACACTTCCTTTTAAATCAGAACTCTTTAATAAACCAAAAACTAATTCGTCTTCTATTTCTACAGTTTCCTTATTGTTGTTTAGAAAATGGCCATTTCCTTTTTCTAATTCCATTATTTTTGAAGCATCGTGTTTTACACCTTGTCTCCAAACAAAAGGGAACTTGCCATCCAATTTTTTTGATTTTAAATATAACTCAATATTTGCAACGAATTTATTATTCACCCAGCCAAATTTCTTTATCAAGTTTTCTGTAT
>JAOZRY010000927.1 GCA_029939965.1 Bacteroidales bacterium
CCATTTATATAATCGGAGTTATTTTCGGTTTCAATATCAATTTTTGTAAATGTAACATCATATTTGTGAAGAAGCGGGTTGACTGAAATTTCATTTTTACTTTTCAAACAATTAGCATGTCCACAAATATCACTTTTTTCGTTTAATGATGAATAAGGAATTAAGGACTGCCCTGAAACCACGAAGGGCAAAAGCAATGCAAAGGCAAAGTATATATTTTTCATAATTCGTAAACTATTTTATAATAATTAATATTTGGTGTTTTCCTTAGCCATGCACATGATAACTGCCTGATTACGCAAACATCAGAATTTTTTTAAAGACTATCTGAGTAATACGCTTTAGCAATATTCCGTAAATTATATCTACTGGCCATTACCTCGCCATAAGCTCCGGCACTTCTAATTGCAATTAAATCGTGTCGTTTTGTTTCCGGGAGCAAAATGCCTTTCCTAAAAAAATCAGACGATTCACATATTGGCCCAACAACGTCATACGTTTCTTCGAGACGCTCTGATGACAGATTTTCGATTGTATGGAAAGCCTGATATAAGGCCGGGCGAATTAACTCGGTAATTCCGGCATCAACAATGGCAAACTTTGTTTTTGTTCCATTTTTAACATACAAAACTTTTGTAATTAAGCTCCCACATTGTCCCACAACCGATCTTCCCAGCTCAAAATGCAATTGCTGTTTTGGTTGCAATTTTAAGTAATCAGCAAAAACCTTGAAATATGTTTTGAAATCAGGAATCGAATCTTTTTCAGGGGCATTGTAATTTATACCCAAGCCACCGCCAACATTAATATGAGCAAGATGTATATTGCGTGTATTGAACCATTCCTGTATTTCGTTTACACGATAACACAATTTCTCATATACTTTCATGTCGGTAATTTGTGAGCCAATATGAAAATGAATACCTGTTAATTCAATATTTTTCAATTGTTTCAGTATCGCAAGCACGCCATCCATATCCCTCATGTTTATCCCGAATTTATTTTCCTCCAAACCGGTGGTGATATAATGATGTGTTGAGGCATCTACATTTGGGTTTAAACGAAAAGCGACTTTTGCTTTTTTGTTAAGCTTGTGAGCCAATTCATTTATTACTTCCAGCTCAGGTACTGATTCTACATTAAAACTCAGGATATCGTTTTCCAATCCAATTGTAATCTCTTCATCTGATTTTCCAACACCAGCAAAAACAATCTCCGTCGATGAAAACCCTGCCTCCAATGAGCGTAGCACTTCGTTGCCGCTCACACAATCGGCACCAAAACCATACTCTTTAATTATTTTGAGAATTGGCAGATTTGCATTTGCTTTTAAGGCATAATGAACATTGAACCCATAATTGTCCGATTCTTTTTTTATGATACTCAACGTTTTTTCGAGCAATTGTAAGTCGTACCAGTAAAATGGCGTTTTGTAATCCTGTAATTTGTTTACTAATTCTTTCATTCTTGTACAGTGTGTTTTAGCAGTTTCTGTTTTCAGTAAAATTAATTTATTAATAATATACCTAATGACCACCTAATGACCACCTAATGAC
>JAOZRY010000928.1 GCA_029939965.1 Bacteroidales bacterium
CCAAAAATATGATACCAGGCACAAAGTGATAATGGCTACCAGGCCTAATTAGTGTTTGTCTATAATGTGGGTGTTTTTTTGATTTAAGATATTAGATTAGCGATATTAGAACTTTGATTTGGCTGACTTCCACACACATCTTAAATCAAAAATCGTCATTCTCCAATCGTCAATCCATTTACTTGGTACTTTATTGACGAACACTAATTAGTGTCCGTTTTTAAAGTAGGTTGTAGAAAAAATCAATTGCCCTGACTTTCAGGTCAGGTAATAAACTTTAAAAATTTGATTTTACTGTCTGATGGTAAGCAGGGAAGCTATATTTATTAACTCTGCAATTAGGCTCTTAAAAAACAACTAATGCTAACATGTTAACGATGTCAATTTCCCGCTTTGCCGTTTCAATAATAAATCATAAATAGTAAATCATAAATTGAAATAGTAAATCATAAATTGAATTAGTAGCTATAATTTGTAAAGGTGTTAAAAATGATCGAAAAGAAATATAATATTCAAGGTATAGCCGGAACAATCATTTTTCATGTACTGGTTCTGATCGCATTACTATTTCTTGCTCTCCGCACACCACTGCCACTGCCTGGTGAAGAGGGAGTTGAGGTGAGTCTTGGTTATGATGAAACCGGTTCCGGGCTTACTCAACCCGAAAAAATTCAACCTATTCAGAGGATAGAACCAAAAATTATTAAACCTGAACCCAAAGAAATCATTACCCAGGATGTGGAAGAAGCTCCTGCACTTGTGGAGAAAAAAGAAGAGGTAATAAAACAGGAAGAGGAGCCGGTAGAAGAAGTTGTTGAAGAGGTAAAGGAAGAACCCAAAGTAAACCCTAAAGCACTTTATACGCCCCAAAAGAAAGATGACAACCAATCGGGGAATCAGGGTAATGACACCAAAGAATCAGATCAGGGAATAGAAACCGGATCGAAAAACAGCAAAAAACCGGATGGCACAGCAGGTATGGGCAATGGAATATCCTTTGATCTTGAAGGTCGCGGATCGATACATCTTCCAAAACCGGCATATAACTCTATGGAACAAGGAAAAGTTGTAGTAAAAATCTGGGTGAATAAGCAGGGAAAAGTAACACGTGTTCAAACAGGTGTTAAAGGAACTACAATTGCCGATCCACAACTCCGAAAACTTGCTCAGGATGCTGCCGGAAAATCTGTTTTTACTCCCGACCCCAATGCCTCTGATGTCCAGACAGGAACAATCACCTACAATTTTATCCGCCGAAATTAGTACACTTCTCCGGGAGGTTTATTTTATAACTTGCTTATTCGGTTAACCGCATAAAGTTGGGCTTTATTAATTATCAATTCATTATAAATTAGCCTCCTGCACGTGTGCATAGCTCTTAATTTGCAAAACTAACCAACATTTTGTTGGCAATTTCCCGTTTTGCGGTTTCAATAATAAATCATAAATAGTAAATCATAAATCGAATTAGTGTCTCGGAAATTCATAAAATAGTTTGGATATTAAATGGAGATGGAGCAAACACATCTCTCATCTTCAACCCAGTATGGGTTGC
>JAOZRY010000247.1 GCA_029939965.1 Bacteroidales bacterium
CTGTAAATATTTTTGCAAAGCACAAATATCATATTTTTTGATTTTATTCTTTACTCATACTCCGGGAAATTTTAAATAATGATGAAATGCGATAAGGAGACAAGAGGAGGAGGGGAAGATTAAAGCATTGAATCATTTTAGCATTGAACTATTGAATCATTTTTTTTTGTTCCACTAAATTCGCAGTAGGCTCTTAATTTGGAAAACTAACCAACATGTTGTTTAAATATTTTGTTATCAATTTCCCGTTTTGCGGTTTCAATAATAAATCGTAAATCATAAATTGAATTAGAACCTTTTATTTTAATCGTATAGTTCTAAAAATTCATATTTATTACCTGTCCAGTTCAAAAATTTAATAAAGTCGTTAAAATCAATAACTACTGTTGCTGTATTATCATTAGGGTGAAAACTGATTTTTTGAGCACGCTTTAAATTATCATCGAGAAAAAGATGCACATGATTTTCAGTATCGTTAATAAGCCCGAATGGAGATACGGATCCAGGTTCGATGCAGAGATAACGCTGAAGGCGTTTTATGGATGCAAAGGATAATTTGCCTTGTTTGAGGCGTTTCTCCAGATCGTGGATGGCCAATGTTGCTGTGTGAGCTATTACCACCAAATAATGGCGATTGCCTTTGTGATTTCTAAAAAAAATATTTTTACAATGGGTAGCATCAATTTCTTTCCAGTACTTTACAGCATCTTCAATTGTTGGTAGTGGTGGGTGTTGATGAATTACAAATTCGATGTTAAGTGTTTCGAGAACATCCAATACTTTTTTTGCTTGATTTTTCATGTTACAAATTTATGATTTTATTGATTTTTATTATATTTTTGACATTAATTTTAGGGAAGCAGTAAAAATAGGGAACAGCAAAAAAGTTTTTCAGGCAAGATTTTTCAACCTTCATTAACCAAAAAGCTGGTTACATTTTTAGTTTGCTAACAATTTCACGATTTTTTATTTAGGTATAAACCCATGCAGAAAACGTTAATATACTTTTTTACTCATCAGGAAAACTCCAGGGCTGAAGAGATTTTGCAAGTGCATTTTCCGTTTGGTAAAATTGTGTTGGCCAATGAGTATGCGGATTCCCATAGAAAAATCGATACTATTCCGGAAAGCACATTTTTGTTCATAATCAATACATTTGATGCCAATGTAGCAGATCAAATATCTTCTTTTAAATCTAACTTTTCTACCCCTCCACTTTCAGTTCTTATTATTGATGAGAAAAATAAGTCCTTCCAGCCTGATTCATCCACAAAAAACATTTTTGATGTTGAAGTATCTACCGAACTGGGATTTAGAACTGTTGCCGGCATGATAGAGAATATTAATGATCAAAACGCAGTAGGTTTGGATTTGATAGAAACGGAGCGGAAATATAACACACTGATTGATAACCTTCCCGGAATAACATATCGTTGCAAAAACAACAGCGACTGGACAATGGTTTATCTGAGTAAAAAAATGATTGGACTTTCTGGATATCCGGCCAGAGATTTCATATACAATAAAAGGCGTACTTTTTCAGATATTGTATTTCCACAAGATCGCGAATACGTTTGGCTGACCGTTCAAAAGGCTCTAAAAAGAAATTTGTCTTTCAAGTTAGAATATAGAATTGTAACTGCCTCGGGTCGAATTAAATGGGTGTGGGAACATGGAAGAGCAATAAAAGATAAAAATGATGAGGTGTTGCTCGAAGGAGTAATAATGGATATCGACAAAAAGAAAAATCTGGAAATGCGTCTCGAAATGATGCGCGATATAACTTTGGCATTATCCACAACAAACGATCTTACTGAGCTCATCGAAATTATTAAAGACGAAGTAGGTAAAGCAACGAATACCGAAAATCTTTTCCTTGCCCTTTACGATAAGAAATTGAGGAAGTTTAAGATACCCTGTTTTGATGATGACCGTGAATATTTTAAGACCTTTCCATTAGGGAAAACACTCAATGCCTTGGTAATAAAACGAAACAGATCAATATTTTTAACAGAAAGGGAAATTCAGAAATTTGTAAGGCAGGGAATTATTAATAAACCCGAAAAGGTTCCAAAGGTATGGCTTGGAGTTCCGCTTCAAATAGCTGGAAAGGCATCCGGAATAATTGTAATTCAGGATTTTGAAAATGAATTTGCCATACATGAAACGGATAGAGATTTACTGGAATATGTTTCGGTGCAGGTTACCGTGTGTGTACTAAAAAAGCAAGCTGAAGATAAAACCAGTATATTGTTACAATCGCTCGAACAAAACCCGGGTTCTGTAGTAATTACCGACCTTAAAGGGAAGATTATTTATTCAAATTTTAAATCGTCCGAACTAACCGGATATGATGCAAATGAGTTGATTGGAAGGACACCAAACATCCTGGATTTGAACACAAATGATCCTGATAAAATACAAAATATTTGGGATACTCTGGAGGAAAAAGGAGTGTGGAGGGGTGAATTTGAAAACAAAACCAAAACGGACGAAAGCTATTGGGAATATGCGCTTATTTCATCCATAAAGAACCATAGGGGAAAAACCACCCACTATGTTTATGTAAAAGATGAAATTACGAAACGCAAAAAAATAGAAAGTGAACTGCTTAAAGCAAAAAGTCGTGCTGAAGAATCGGATAAATTAAAGACCGCTTTTCTGGCCAATATATCCCACGAAATCAGGACTCCCATGAATGCAATAATCGGATTCGCAGAAATGCTCCAATCCGATGATTTTTCGCAGGACGAGCATGGTCAATTTATCGGGCTGATATTGGAAAACAGCAAGAAACTTTTGAGCACCATCGATGATATTATCGACATTGCCAAAATTGAATCCGGACAATTGAAAATCTCAAATGCAAGATGTTCGGCCAACAAAATTTTATATGATAATCTCTACGCTTTCGAAAAGCGAAAAGAAAAACTTGGGAAAACGCACATTCAACTTATTGCAAAACAAGATAAGGAAGACGAAAATCTATTTTTTGAATCGGATGCCATAAGGATAAACCAGGTGATATTGATTTTGCTCGAAAACATATTTAAATATACTACCGAAGGAACAGTTGAGATGGGATATTCGTTGATAACAGAAAACGAAAAACCGTTTATAGATTTTTTTACAAAAGACAGTTGCATCGGAATATCAACCAACAATTTCACTGGAAAATTAAACGGGTTTGGTGATGGAAATAATAATAATATGAATAAGGCCGGTGGCACTGGGTTGGGTTTGGCAATTTCGCGAAACATTGCTCATTTGATGAATGGCAACATCAGGATTGAAAAAAATGAGGATAGTGGTTCTACATTTCATTTTATAATTCCGTTTGTTGAATCAAAGCCGGAAGGTTTTACAACAAAGCAAGTTGCCATTCGTACTGAAAGCGATGAAATGGACTGGACCGGAAAAACAATTTTGATTACTGAAGATGAAGATTCAAATTTTACCTTGCTCGACATTATGTTGCGAAAAACAAAAGCAAGAATTAAAAGGGCATTTAATGGGAAACAAGCTGTTGATTTTGTAATTGGAGGTCATGATGTTGACTTAGTTTTGATGGATGTGCGAATGCCAATTATGAATGGATATGAGGCAACTGAATATATTAAGAAGTTTAACCCGCAACTTCCTGTAATTATTCAAACTGCCTATGCAATGTCGGGCGATCGGGAAAATAGTTTTGAGGCAGGTTGCGATGAGTATCTTTCAAAACCAATAAAAGCAACGGAATTGTACAGGCTTTTGAAAAAGTTTTTGAGCAAGTCATAAATGAGCCGACAATATTATTTCATCCATAGATTTGAGCAGTAAACAACACAAATATCATTTAATTTAGTGTGCGCCAGAAAACGCCGATATCTTCGTTGGACTTGTATTGAAAACAGTCATTTACAAAAGTAAACTCCTTGATTTTCAATACTTCGTCCGCCTCGATCTCAACGATTTCTGACACCCATTTCCTGAAATATGGAGTTTTATTGCCGATACTATTTACACAAAACTCACAATGGAACAAAACACCATTTTACCTGTAGTGCCTTCCGGGCGCATTATTTCCATCGATCTTTTGCGTGGCTTTGCCGTATTGGGCATTTTAATTATGAATATCCAAACGTTTGCTATGATTAGTGCTGCCTACATGAATCCTGATGCATGGGGCGATATTACCGGAATTAATAAATGGGTATGGATAATTACTCATGTTTTTGCAAGCGAAAAATTTATGAGCATTTTCTCGATATTGTTCGGTGCAGGAGTTTTGTTGTTTGCAGCAAAAGCTCTCGAAAAAGGTCGGCGATCCGGTCCGCTTCATTATCGCCGGATGTTTTGGTTATTAATATTTGGGATGCTTCATGCCTACCTGATTTGGTACGGCGATATACTTGTTGCTTACAGTTTATGTGGGATGTTGGTTTTTCTTTTCCGGAAAGCAAAACCCACCAAATTGATAATAGTTGCGAGTGTGTTTTTTATTATCCCTGTACTACTTATGCTATTTGCCGGATTTACTATGGGTTATTGGCCGCAAGAGGCTATTGATGGGAGTATGGAAAGTTGGAAACCAGCTATTGAAAAGGCAAATGAAGAAATTCAAATAATGAGAGGCGGATGGATTGAGCAAATGGATAAACGTGTTATGTTAGCTATATTTTTGCAAACGATGGCTTTTTTTTGGTTCGTTTTGTGGCGTGTAACAGGAATGATGCTTCTTGGCATGATGCTATTTAAAACAGGGGTTTTAACTGCACAAAAATCAAATAGATTTTATGTGAGCATGGCATTTATCGGAATAATTTCGGGTTATGTAATATCAGGCTGGGGGGTTTATAATAATTTTGAAGCAGGCTGGAGTATGGGCTATTCCCAGTTTTTTGGGTCAATATTTAATTATTTTGGAAGCCTTGGTTCTGCCTTGGGATACATTGGAGTGGTAATGTTAATTGCTAAATCAGTTAGATATGGAGGATTAAAAAGGGTTTTTGCGGCTGTCGGAAAAATGGCTTTTACAAATTATATCCTAATGTCGATTATATGCATGTTTATCTTTTATGGTAATGGTTTTGGATTGTTCGGAAAAGTTGACAGGACATTGCAGTTGCTTTTTGTTGCAGGCATCTGGATAATTATCCTTATAGTTTCACCATTATGGCTTAAGTATTTCCGGTTTGGTCCGCTGGAGTGGATTTGGCGAGTACTCACATACTGGAAGTATCAACCCATGAAGATTAACAAAAAAAATATAGTGATGGAGAAAAGATAACTACGACTGTTCTGCTCAACATATTTCATTACAAACCCTTAATCATTGACTAATCAAACTCATTTAATCTCGTTGCCGTGTAATGCTGAGCGGCAGGGATTGGAGTGGTAGCTTGCTGAAGTGGCCGCTGATATTTTTGTTGGCCGGCGTAGGCTGACGAAGGAAGCCCACGTACGGCTTACAAAAATACAGCGGGCACAAGGCAACTACAAACGGAAAGCCCGTAGCCGCCCAAAAAACAACTTCAAAATCAGTAAATAATTTATACTTCAACCAATCTCTTTTCTGGCTCGTCCGGGTTAGGTTAATTCGTTATATGGGTAGCCAAAATCCACTCCTATTGGTTTTACATT
>JAOZRY010000929.1 GCA_029939965.1 Bacteroidales bacterium
TATGACCAAAATTAAAGATAGCACATTAATCCAAATTGTTCACCCAATTTGTTGCGGTTTAGACGTTCATAAAGACAAAATTTCAGCTTGCTTAATCACTTTGGATGATACAGGCGTAGAACAACATGAAATCAAGGAGTTTTCAACTTTCACGCAAGACCTGCAAAAAATGAAAACATGGTTAATTGAAAATGAATGCCCAATTATAGCAATGGAAAGTACTGGAGTATACTGGCATCCAGTTCATAATACTATTGAAGATTCTATGGAGGTTGTTCTTGTTAACGCCAGACATATAAAAAATGTTCCTGGTCGGAAAACAGATATCTGTGATAGCAAATGGCTTGCCGGACTTCTTCGACACGGTTTGCTAAGAGGTAGTTTTATTCCCCCTGAAGAAGTTCGGGAGTGGCGAGAACTCTGTCGATTGAGAAAAACATATACCGAGTCACTCGCTGATTATAAAAGGCGTGTCCACAAATTATTTATTACTGCAAATATTAAAATAGATTCAGTAGTTTCAGATCTGTTTGGCATGACGGGTCTGAATCTTATTGATTTATTATGTAGTGACAGTGAACCATCCTTGGAAAACGTTCAAAAATGTACCAAAGGACGTCTTAAGAAGAAGGTGCCAGAATTATATAACAGTCTTCATGGTTATTTCAAAAATCACCATCGATTCCAACTTGTCGGAATGATGGAAGCAATTAACATGTTTCAAAAACAGATAGATCAAATAAATACCCGGTTAGAATTTCTTACACGTGAACATAAAGATTTATTGGAAAGGTTAGATGAAATCCCTGGTATTGATAAGAAATCGGCTCAATCTATTATCGGCGAAGTCGGTGTTACACTTGATGAATTCAAAACGATGCCAGCCTTTGTCTCATGGGCTGGATTATGCCCTGGGAATAATGAGAGTGCCGGGAAACGAAAAAGCGGGAGAAACGCGGTTCGAAATCATCCTTTTAAAACCGTTTTAGTTCAAGTTGCGTGGGCCGCAATCAAGAAAAAAGGATCATATTATAAGGCCAAATATTATAAATTGAAAGCCCGGCGTGGTGCTAGAAAGGCTATCGTAGCTATAGCCCATAGAATTGCAAAGGCAATTTACAACATCATTAAAAATGAGGCATCTTATCAAGATCTTGGAGAAGATTATTTGAACAAACCAAACAAGCAAAGAATATTGAAAAATTTAGAAAAAAGGGCCGCTGAATTGGGTCTAAAATTAATATCTTGTGAAAATTAATTGTATTAACAGCGTATTATGAACATTGTTTAAGGAATTATATCAGGCAAATGTATAAAGGATCAGTAAATAAAAGTCGAATGTCTAAATGAAGCCATTGAGCGCGAATATAACATGATTGGTCGGTTTTTTGCACAACGAACTGTTAGTCCTCATATTGATGGAACTACGAATATAAAACTTATTTAAAATAAACCGACTGCTACTGATGCTTTATACATTAGCTTGCTATGATTAAATTATTTACCCAAAGAGAATAGTTTTATCGATCTGATACCGACAATTTGGAAATAAAA
>JAOZRY010000248.1:0-4079 GCA_029939965.1 Bacteroidales bacterium
AAGATGGATATGGGTTTCCGAGGAGGTTTGCACCATCGTTATTTCCAGCCAATTCGGAATAGGTAACTACAATACTTTGGTTACCGGTATTGGGTGTTCCTGTAAAAGTATAGGTTGTTGCCTTTGCTGTTCCCCAAAAACCGTATCCCTGAACAGGGTTAAGTTCTGTTGTAAGTTCTGTAATGTCTGTCCATTCGGCATTGGCTTCGTCCCAGCTTTGTAGATAATCGCCCGTAAATATATTGGAAGTGGTTACATTGTTGGGGACGGAAATGAGATGCCATACACTTTCGGTAACGTACCGCTCAATGTTTACAGTTCCGTTATTGATAACTGTGCTGTTGGTGATGAGTGAGGCAGTGCCTGCATCAGTACTTTTTATGGTTAGCGAAGCATTGGCATCAATTGTTATATTGTTGCACGATGCTGTGCCGGTTGGAGCAATAATGGGGTGGTTGGGGACTTCGGGGATTGTAATATTTTTTGATAGATTTGGTAAGCCTAAACTCCCACTCCAATTACTACCGGTGTTCCAATCTGTGTTCGATGCCCCTGTCCATGTCATGGGCGTTTCCTGCCACGAAAAGAATGGGTATCCATTATTGACATTGCTATATATATCCCAATAATTTTGGTTAGCTATATCGTTATTTGGGTTGCTAACAAAATCCCAGGCTGTTGTTAAACCTGCCGTTGTTTCAAGCGAAAATGTTTCCACATTTTTCATTTCGGCTGTAGTTTTACCTGTGCCTCCTGCACTGCTTGCCTGCAAGGAGGTTTGAGTGCCCCAAAACGAATTTGCTACTGTTGCGCTATTTTTCCCGCATAACCCTCCTGCATCGCCTGTGCCAGTGGGAACAACTTCGCCAACAGCATAAGAATTAGAAACATCAAGTTGATTGTCTCCTATTAATCCTCCAATGTCGTCATCGCCATTTACGTTTCCGGTAGCATAACAATCGCTTGTTTGTCCTGTGCCAGAATCATTATCGTTAAATCCAATTAATCCACCCACATTATTTCCTACCGATGTAACATTTGAATTTGAATAACATCTAAGCACATCGCTATTTTCGTTTTCGCCAATTAATCCACCGCAGTCGTTATCGCCAGAAGTTACCGAACCTGTTGAATAACAATTGCGCGTAGAGTTGCTGGCAAAGGCAAAGCCTATTAATCCTCCCATGTTGGTTTTATCGTCTCCACTTCCTTCAACTGTGGCTGTTGAGTATGAGTGGTATATTTCGGCGGTTTCACTTGCACCTATCAATCCACCAACCTGGTCGTTTCCTATAATTGCTCCTGATGAATTGCAATCCTGAATTATACATTCTTGAGTAGAACCAATAAGCCCACCTACCCAAAGTACTCCGGTAATGTTTCCTGATGAAGAGCAGTTGGAAATTTCGGCAACAGTATTTGCATAGTCGTTAAAGCCAATCAAACCTCCCGTGTTTTGGATGCTTCCAGTAACATTGCAGTTCGAAGATGAATTTGATACGTTTGTTTCCTGATTTTCGCCAATTATTCCTCCAACATCTTTATCGCCTTCAACTGTTCCTGATGTTTGGATATTGCTTATTGTACTTTGATTAGCAAATCCTATTACACCACCTACATTGTCGTCGCCTTCGATGTTTATATTAGTAATATTTACATTGCTAATAGTTGCATTATTCAACCTTCCAAAAAAGCCCATATTATCATCGGCAGGTCGGTCTATTTCCAATTGTTGAAGTTCAAAAGATTTTCCGTTATAGTTACCTGTAAAATCGGTTGTGGCATTTCCTATCGGACTCCAGCCTTCATCACTACCTGCACTTGTTGCGTCTTCCGGATCATTATATTTTTCACCATCTTTATTGTTGTCCTCATCATCCCAATATTTGGTTTGCGATACGTCAATATCAGTAGTTTGTATAAAGTATTTATCCCAATATAAAGCCGAACATCGCATCAGGTATTTTAAATCATCCAACGAAGCCAATTGGTAAGGGTTGGCTTCTGTTCCCGAACCTGCAAGCACTTGCCCCGAAGTTGTAAAAGAAACTTCGTTGCCATAGCTTGTTGTATTGCCGTTGGTTATATAAGCTCTTACATAAAATGTTGTGTTTGGACAAAACCCAGCCATATTGGTGGTAAATGCACCGGTACTGCTAATTGCACCCTCATCCGAAAAAGAATCGTCAATAGTTGGGGTTCCGGTAGTGTTCCAACACATACCGTATGCTGTTGGGTGTGGGGTACCCAAATCGGTAATATTTCCGTTTCCTGTTGATGTTGCTGCTGTAATATCGCTAACAGCTTGTGTTGTAACAGTACCTGGTATATCGTTAGAATTATCATAATTAACACATATAAAATCTGGTGCATAGGGATTATCGATTGTATATCCTGAAACTAATAAATTACCGTCCGATTGAATTGCTGAAGAATAAGCTACATCATCATCTTGAATATCAGTTAACACCTTTCCATCGCCCGAAAAAGACACATTAAGTGTTCCATCGCTATTATATTTTGCAACTGCAATATTATCGTCAGAAAGTCCTTTTGTACTCCCCGATAAAATTAATTCGCCGTTGGTTTGTATTATTATTGATTGACCTGTTACGGCAGTACCAAAATTAGTGGTAACTTTCCCATCTCCTCCACCAAAAGTATTGTCGAATGTGCCATCGCTATTTAAACGAGCAATAGCAAAATCGTCATCGTAGTTTCCTGCAAGAACAATTTTTCCATCAGACTGCACAGCCATATCGTAACATTCTTCGGTAGCTGCACCAAAATTAAAAACCAATTTACCATCGCCCGAAAAAGTGTTGTCGAGCGTTCCATTACTATTGTAGCGAGCCAATGCCATATCGGTACCAGCTTGTCCGCCACATAATATTTTTCCATCAGAAAGGATTACTACCGATTTAACTTGATCTATTTCGCCGCTATTGAAATCGGTAGTTACTTTGCCGTTGGCACCAAATGTGTTATCTAAACTGCCATTGGTGTTGTATCGTGCCATCGAAAAAAAGTAATTTGCATTATCAGATGACGACCTTCCTGCTGCAATAATCTTCCCATCGCTTTGTATTGCAATATCATAAATTTCATCAACCTGACCCAATATGGAGGTTGTTACTTTTCCATCGGTATCGAAGTTGTTGTCTAAAACTCCTGATGTGTTTAGACGAAACAATGCGTATTGCCTATAAAAAGTTGATGGAATTACGGTATATCCGCCAACAACTGTATATCCGTTTGATTGTAATGCAACAGCATAAGCTACACATTCAAACGCAGTAAAGTCGGTAATAAATCGCCCATCGCCCGAAAAGGTATTGTCGAGTACACCGCTTGCCGAGTATCGCGCAACAGCCATGTCGTAGGCCGATTTTCCAGCCAAAACAATTTTACCATCCGATTGTAGCAGCATATCGTAAGCTCGGTCATCATTGCCCTGCCCATCAACAATATTGGTTATAACACTTCCATTGGTTCCAAAACTTGTGTTTAAGTTACCATCTTGCGAAAAACTTTGCAGTATTGCTGCTGTAAGAAATAATACAATTATTAGTTTTTTTTTCATGAGTTATTTGCTTTTAAGTAAATATTTGTGAGATTGTTATTTATGTGCAAAACAATTTCACAAATGAACTATTTTTTAAGTTGTAAAATCAGAATGACTTGTTCTGAATTATGAAAACGTTGTTCGGATTCCTGAAGTATTTTTGAGAAGTACCGTTGTTTCGTTAAAAAGACAGGTATCTTTCATTTCTTAGTTATAAAGTTTGCATTTTGTGCCATTTTTTTGAACTGTCCCGGACTCATTCCTGTATGTTTTTTAAAAGCTGCAATAAAAGTAGTTCGCGATTTGAATCCAGAATTCGTCATTATTTGATTCAATGTATATGCATTATTTGCCATAATTATTTTAGCATGATTAATCCGGTGCGAATTTATCATGTTATTAAAATTATTACCATAGCCACTATTGATAGCCACCGAAATATATTTTTCGTTTGAGTTGAGTATGTTTGCTAATTTCAATACCGAAAGACTTGAATCGAGATAAAGTTTTTCGC
>JAOZRY010000248.1:4179-5619 GCA_029939965.1 Bacteroidales bacterium
TTTTTTGAACTATAAGTTCGAGTTGTTGATTTATTATTAATTGTTCTTTTGATTGCAGGTTATGAATAAATGATAATTCTTCGAAAGCTATTGCTCTTTCTTTATTAAGAATCGAATCGCTGGCAGCAATATATGCTTTTCCGGTTGAAATAATTTTTTCACTATCTCCTGTTTTCAAATACAAATTTAGCAATGTTTCTAAGTATATTAGTTTAAATGAGTTTATACCATTATCATTAATAACTTGAAGTCCTGCCAGTAAATCTTTTTCGTTTTTAATAAAATTAGTTGAGTCGTTTTTTACTTGTTCCAATATTATTTTCAAAACTATACCAGAATTTGTAACATTATGTAATTCAGCTATTTTTAATGCTTTGTGCATATACATTTCGGCAGAATAGTGTTTTTCTTCTTCATGTAATTTTTTTATCACATTAAAATATGTTTCGAGTAAGCCATTCCAATATCCAATTGCCGTAAAGTATTCTATTGCTTTATCAAAGTCATACATAATTAATTCCTCATCAAAATAATCTTTTGCACGACAATTATACAACATCATGTTTTGATGAATTAGCCCAAGGTAAAATGTGTCGGGGTTTTGCTGGTAATAGTTTTGAGCATTTGCAAGATATTCATAACACTTATGATAATTTTTTTGCCATAGATAAACCAATGCAATATTTATGTGTGTTTGAGCAACCCCGGCTTTACTGCCTAAATTATTTTCTATTTCGAGAGATTTATAATAAAATTCCAATGCACTATTGTGTTCAACCATCTTATCATAATTTATACCAATATTATTATATATATTTGTTAATAGTTCTTGGTTTTTATTGATATATTGATTTTCTAATGCTTTAAAGTAATACTTGTTTGATGCTTTGTAAAAGCCTTTAAAATAATAGGTTAATCCTTTGAGGTAACACGAAATAACAATTAATGAATCGTTTGACGAAAACAATGAAAACTCATAAGCTTTATCAACATAAAATAGCCTTAAAGAATCAGTTTGATGAATATTTTCCTTTGTTTTATTTATGTAATAAATTGCTGAATCTTCTACATGTTTTTGCTCTGCTGCCGATGCTGATATATATGCAAGCAACAGTAAAAGGCTAATTGTTAAGTATTGCTTAAAGTAGTTTGTAGGCATCATTTATAAATTAATAATTTAGTGTGCGAAATTAAAAATTATTTGTAGTTTACATGGTGTCCACAATTAAATTATACAAGTATAAAAACACAAAAGGCCTCACACTTAAAGTATGAGGCCTTTTTTAATTTACGATTTATGCTTTTTGAAATCATAAACTTTCTTTCCGCCATAAGCTGCGCCCAGTGCCACCAAAATGAGTAGTCCGCTGCCAATAGGTGCACCGCCGCCTACGGGAGTATTGCCATTGGGTGGGTTTGAAGAACCTCCACCATTATTGT
>JAOZRY010000930.1 GCA_029939965.1 Bacteroidales bacterium
ATTTTGCAACTATTTTCATCGGGATTTTAAAAATATCCTTCAGAAATGTTATGAACAAAATAATGATTTCTTTGGTAATGTTTAACACAGCATGGCCTTTATCATCATCCTGTTTGTTCTCTTTTGCATCTGCTACCTTGTTTGTAATAATCCCCTCAATTTTGTTGAGTGTTTCTAAAATCCCCATTATGTTTATATTTTTTGCATTATACTCATTTATTGATATTTATGATATAATCATTTATACGTTCCAATTGCTGCCGCACCTCAGGAAATCCCCTGTAAATCAACAACCCTTTAGAATACAATTCTGCAATACGCCTGTTGTTTGGTATCTTTGCCAGTAAATGGATACCTTCATCTTTACAATAATTAATTACATCATCGTTGCCAATTCCATGGCGGTTCACCACCACACCAAAGTTTTTCTTTAACTCTTTCATGGTTTCCACAGCCAGCTTAAGGTCGTGAAGGCCAAAGGGTGTTGGTTCGGTAATCAGGATAACAAAATCGGCATCCTTGGTTGCTTCAATCACCGGGCAGGAAGTTCCCGGAGGCGAATCAAAAATCTTGATCACATCATCGGAAAAGTTTTTGTCAATGTATTCCTGAGTTTGCTTAATTAATGGAACGGCCTGCTCTTCACCAATATCAAGCCTGCTTTCGATAAAGCTTAGATTTTGATTTTTGAAGTGGCGAAGTACCCCCATTTTTTTAGGTATCATCGGGAGGCTATCAGTTGGGCAAAGTTCGGAGCAGGCATAGCATCCATGGCATAATTCAGGAAAAACCATAATCATTTTCCCCAATTGGATAACCGCATGAAAATTGCAAACTTTCTGGCAAATGCCACACAAAGTACACTTATCCTCTTTCCATTCGGGAACCATTTTAAATTTGTCCTCCTCATAAACAAGGCTGGCATTTAAAAACAATCCTGAATTTGGCTCTTCCACATCAAGATCAACCAACACCACCTCTTTGGTTTCGGCGAGGAGGCTGGCCAAATTGGTTGATAAAGTTGTTTTTCCAGTACCTCCTTTTCCACTCGCTATTGCAATTTTCATATTCGATATCTTTGTATATCAGGGTGTCTTTGCAAATCAGGGCGTAACTTGAAGTTACACTCTGACTCTCATTTATGTTACCCCCTGCCTCTCTACAGATTAATGATCACAAAGGTTTTTGCCGCTTTCAAGCTGGTTTTGCAAATATTGCTCAACGAGTAATTCGGGGTTTTCCGAATTAATACCCATAAATACCTCAATATTATTTTCTGCAAAAATCTCCTGTGCCTTCATTCCCATACCCCCCGAAATAATGGTGCTAACGCCTTTGCCAGCCAAAAACCGCGGATAAGTCCCGGGTTGATGAACAGGAGGAGTATGATACTCTATGCTTTTAATTTTTTGATCTTCTGTATCGATTACAGCAAACCGTTCGCAATGTCCGAAGTGTGCGCATAATTTCCCATCGATTGTAGGGACTGCAAATAATTTCTTCATTTTATTTTTAAATTTAATTTAGGTGATTGATGAATTCTGTGGTTATT
>JAOZRY010000249.1 GCA_029939965.1 Bacteroidales bacterium
ATGCAAGTTACACAAATGTTGCAATCCTTTATATGCAGTTTGAAGAAAACATACGCAAATATCCAAATTTTTCAGGCAACCTTTCAGGTTAATTGCAGTCATATATGTTATAGAAAAAATGTCGGAAGTGGATCGAAAAATAATTGAGGGCGTTTTAAAGGGTAAACGACATGCTCAAAGCTTGCTGTATAAACAGCTTGCGCCCTCAATGTTAGGTATCTGCATGAGATACGCTAAAAGTAGAGATGAGGCAGAGGATATTGTACAGGAGGGTTTTATTAAGATTTTTACAAAAATTAGTGGTTTCAGAGGCGATGGTTCAATAGAAGGATGGATGAAGAGAATAATGGTAAATACTGCAATAACATATTATAAGAAAAATCTAAAACATCAGTATCATACTGATATTAGTAAAATTGAAGAAACGCTATCTTCGGAAAATAATTGGGAGGATGAATTGGAAGAGGTAAACATTTCTAAAGAAAAATTGATGGCTCTGATTCAAGGACTTCCCGATGGTTATAAAATGGTTTTTAATCTTTTTGTTTTTGAACAATACTCGCACAAAGATATTGCAGACACTTTGGGTGTTTCGGTAAATACTTCAAAATCGCAGCTATCGAAAGCCAGGCGGTTACTGGCCTCTCGTATTACTCAAATTACCGGTAATAAAAAAATTGTAATTGCATAAATGAAATTGGATTTCAACAATATCGACGATGTTTTTAAGGATGGTTTAGCGGATTACACTGAGCAGCCTTCTCCGGGATTATGGAAAAAAATCTCGGGCAAAATGTTTTGGAAAGACATCACCCGTTTTCGCTTTGGAAATATCTCCAGGGGTTGGTTGGCTACTGTAGCCGGTGTTGTGGCTATTTCAGCTTTTATTGTGGTTTGGATGATTCCCGGTCAGATTGATAATGCAACACCTACTGATGAAATTGGGCTAAATGAGCCAGCTCAAAATTATGTAATTGAAAATACTGGTGATGAAATTATTGTTTTAGCTCCCAAAGAAATAAAACAACCGACAGCTTCAAATTATGAAATCTCAACTCAACCTGAAATCACAAAAATTAGAAGTAATACAGAAGCTATTCTTAAAAATTTATCTGATAATAAAAACACTACTGTAATAGCCGAAACAATCGTACCTACTATTGAACCCGATAATGTTGCGGCATCAACTTCCGAACAATCGTTGCAAACATCAAATAACTCTCAACCGGCAAACCTTACACAACCAACCTCAGAAGCCGGGCAACTTGCCGATAATTCAGCATCAGAAGTTTATACTTTAGAAAACAATTCATCTGAAACACAAAAACCTGTTACCACTTCTATACCCATGCCTGCAAAGGAAGTTGCCTCAATTGGCAAAAATGAAAGCATAACCAAAATTCCGGAGACAATATTGTTATCTGAATCTCAAATTGAGATGTATTCGGGTAGCGACATCAAGGATGAGTCAGTGCATAATCCTAAGAAGCTGAAGAAAATTAATACCAATTCACTTTCGATTGGCCCTATATTTAGTTCGAAATACAAACCCCCGAAGAGGAATTTTCATGATCCCATGATGAACAATTACCAATTGAACAAGCCACACTTTTCTATTGTTGGATATTTTGCACCCGAAATCACAGAGTATTACAGGGTTGCCAGCGAATCGAAAGAACATAGCTATTCGGGTGGTATAGCATTAAGTTACAATAGCTCAAAGTATATTATTCAGGCAGGATTGGAATTTAGTTCAACTGAAGATTTGGGCGATTACTTAGTAAATATTAATTCTTACGACAGCATTGGATATTATAATGGAGTGAGTGGATTTGAGATTGTATCCGGTTACTTAGGTTTAGATTCCATTGTTTATAGCACCTATACCGAAGAAGTTTGGGATACTGTTCAAAAACATTCGCACCAACAAACACAAAACAGATACACATATTTTCATGTTCCTGTTATGATTGGATACAAAGCAATGGAAAGAGGGTTGTTTTCTGCACATCTCAAGGCGGGCCCAAATTTCTCATTCCTGCTAAATGGTTACGAACAAAATCTAAACTATCAGGCTTCAGAAACAGCCCGAATTACAGGGATCGACAATTATACTGCACCACGATTGGAAGTAAATATTCAGGTAATGTTTAGTATTGCATTGCAATATCAATTTACCGAGAAGTTTGGTTTATTGGTTGAACCTACCTATAAGTATTACTTAAATTCGGTTTACAATGCAAACGGTGAAGCATTGAAAAACCCTTATGGATTTGGGGTTAGAGGTGGTATTTTTTATAACTTTTAATGTGTTAACCACGATAATAAATCATGACATCGAATAAGATATTTACACTCGTATTTTTAATCCTGCTATCAGGAAATATGTTTGCTGATGAAATATTCAGCAGCAATCCCGGAAACAATTACACCAAACCCAAACCTACTAATGAATTGGTTGATATTGCTACATCCGAACCAATTTTAAATAATTGGAATATTAATGAAATTATCAACAATTCGATCGTGGAAAAAAGGCGATCGGATTGTGAAGCATATTTTGAGTACTATGAAGAGCAACAAAGTATTATTAAATTTTTTGATTTTTCTACTCCTTTTGTAAATATTTCATGGCAATGGGATTTCGGTGACGGAGAAAACGCAGTGGAGCAGAATCCAGTTCATCATTACGAACGACCGGGATACTATGATGTTTGCTTAACGATTGTTGATAGCATTACAGGATGTACTGATACCTGGTGTGAGCAAATAATTGTTTATGGAGGGTATTCATGTATGGCATATTTCAGCTACTATAATCAACCTTTATTTCCCATGACATTTTATTTTGTGGATGGCTCAACAGGCGATCCCGATAGTTGGTTTTGGGATTTCGGCGATGGCGCAAGTTCATCGGAACAAGACCCTTTTCACACTTATACCGAGGAAGGAATTTATGATGTTTGCCTCACAATAATTAATACAACAACCAATTGTGAAGACACAGAGTGTTACCAGATTGTGGTTGATTCAACTGGGTTCAACGAATGTTATGCAATGTTTTTTGAATATCCAATGGGAGAGCTTACAATTCAATTCACAGATTATTCGTGGCCTGATCCAATTGAATGGTTGTGGGAATTTGGCGATGGTAATACTTCCACCCAACAGCACCCAACACATCAATACAGCCAAAGTGGTATTTATCCTGTAACTTTAAGCATCATCACCGAAGACCTTTGCGAAGCAACCATAACCCGCGAAATTTGGGTGGAAGATATGTACGATTGCGATGCCTTTTTTTTATGGGATCCTGATCTCGAAAATCCTATGGAAATCAACTTTACCGATCTTTCGTATTTTCAGGGTGATGTAGAATATTTTTGGGATTTTGGCGATGGCTTTACTTCCACCCAATCCAGTCCAACCCATTTATATATTGAAGAGGGTGAATATGAAGTATTCCTGACCATTTTCTCCGATAATCCATTTTGTCAGGATACATACTCCGATATTGTTTTTGTTGATGATTTGAATCCGGACTGTGAGGCTGAGTTCGACTATTCAATAATTCCAAATGGTTCTCAGGTTTCTTTTATCGATCTTTCCACAGGAAATATAAACCAGTGGAACTGGGATTTTGGGGATGGGAATTTTTCGGGCGAACAAAATCCGGTTCATACTTTTGCCGAAACCGGCAACTATCAGGTTTGCCTAACGGTTGCGAACAATGAACCCCTGCAACAATGTGAGGATGAGATTTGCAAAACTGTGGAAGTTTTTATTATTGCTGAATGTGAGGCAGATTTCGATTTTACATTTAATCCGAATGGTTCTCAGGTCTCTTTTATCGATCTTTCCATAGGAAATATAAACGAGTGGAACTGGGATTTTGGGGACGGGAATTTTTCAGACGAACAAAATCCGGTTCATACTTTTGCCGAAACCGGCAACTATCAGGTTTGCCTAACGGTTGCGAACAATGAACCCCTGCAACAATGCGAGGATGAGATTTGCAAAACTGTGGAGATTTTTATAGTTGCTGAGTGTGAGGCTGATTTTAGCTATTCCCTTTCTCAGGAGTTTCTGCCTGCAATACAATTTACCGACCAATCTACCGGAAACATTACTTCGTGGTTCTGGGATTTTGGAGATGGAACCACCTCAACCGAACAATCTCCTTACCATGTATTTCCTGATTCGGGAAACTATATAATTAAACTTACAATTTCAAATTTGGATACTTTATTGTTTTGTTCCGACAGCATTCAACAGGAAGTTTTTGTTTTCGTAGAAATACCTAATTGTCAGGCTGATTTTGTGATGCACCCCGATTCAGGGGTAAATACACCCAACCTTTTTCATTTTCATGATTTATCAATAAACGAACCTGATGTATGGCTTTGGGATTTTGGAGATGGAAATACTTCAACAGAGCAAAATCCTACCCATCAGTATCAGGATGGAGGTTTTTATAATATTTCGCTTACCGTTACAAAACTCAACCCCTGGGGCGAGAATTGCACAAACATCAAAATGACAGAAATGCAAACACCCGAATATTTTCATATAGGTGGATTTGTTTACACAGGAAATTTCCCCATCAACAATCCTGAACACACCGGAGATACCGCCATTGTTTATCTTTACAGATACCATGGCAGCAACAATATTATTTGCATCGACACTTCCATTGTGGTGGATAATGGATATTTCCATCTGCTCTATCTGCTCGAAAGTAACTACATATTAAAATTCAGACTTACCGATGGCTCCACAAATGCTTCTTATTATTTTCCAACATATTACGGCAATAAAATGAGATGGCAATTTGCTCCTACGTTTGCATTAGCCGATTCCAATAATTATCATGTAAATGTAAATTTATTTCAAATACCTGAATTTGAGGGTGGCGTAGGTACAATTACGGGTTCGGTATCGCTCCATACCAATACTGATATTGATGCACCGGCTGAGGATTCTGAGATTCTGATTTTCGATAGTTCCGATCAGGCAGTAGGTTATGTACATTCCACAGCAGATGGCGGATTCCAATTCCACAATCTTGCATTTGGCACCTATACAATTTATGCAGAGTCAACGGGTATGTTTACCGAAGGAATTACCGTTACCCTCAGTGAAACTAATCCTTCCGTTTTCGATGTGCAACTCGAATTATTTGATTCGGATATAACTTCTACCCATGATTTTGAGAAACCAACAATATCTGCTATCAGCATTTATCCCAACCCCGTTACCAACATCCTTAATGTTTCGATTAACAAACCTGTAAACCAAAACCTCACCTTTCGGATTATTGATTATTCCGGACGGGAAATCCTAACTACCGATTTTAGTTTTGATAATGGCTCAAATCAAACAACAATAAATACAGCTACATTATCTAATGGGCTTTATTTTCTACAGGTTTTTTCTGTTAGCGGGGATATCTCAGAAACCAGGAAGTTTGTTAAATAGTGTGCGCTTGAAAACGCCGATATCTTCCCCGATATGTCAAAGATTTTTTTCCGCCTAAAATATCACATGTAATTTCATTAACTAATTAGTGTTTGTCCATAATGTCCGATTTCTTCGTTACGCTTGTCTTTAAA
>JAOZRY010000250.1 GCA_029939965.1 Bacteroidales bacterium
CAAGCGTAACGAAGAAATCGGACATTATGGACAAACACTAATTAATATTACAGGCAGTTTTGGGTATAGATGTTTAATCTCCCTAAGCGGTCACAAAATAATTACTTGGATTTTAATTAGGGGAAATTGTATAATTCCATGATGGATTTACTTCATGATAATTTATGTTTAAGTTCTCCAAATCATTTTTTGAAGCTTTTATTCCTTTAATATATTTCTTATCTACTAACTCAGCATTGACCACAAGTCCTTTTTCAGTTTTGGTTGTTTTTGTATATTTCAGGACAATTTCATAATCTAACAAAGAAATGACTTTCCAATTATTGCTTATTTCGCTAAACAATCTGTGTTCTATCGGATTCCATTTCGAAGCACCTGGGGGGAAATGACATACTGTAGCTTTAATACCATATTTGTTGCAAATAACATTTTGCAGACCAATTTTCCACATATAAATACGCTATCCATTACTTCCACCAGCATCTGCCAGAATAAGTATTTCTTTTATGTTTGAATATGTTTTAACGCCATCATTTAGAAGCCATCTTTCTATTGAATCGACTGCGAATTCCGGCGTATCACCGGAAACAATTGTATTTTTTTCTTTAACAAACATACCTATTGATACAAAAGCTCTATTATATAAAAGATTGTAAACACCATATAAAGCCGCTTTACCCAATCCATAAGATAAAAAATCATGATCATTATTTAAATCTGCAACACGTTTATATCTGGTGCCTGAATTTTTAAAATTGCCTATTAATTCTTTTTTTTTCGTGTCAACGCTTATTTGTGGAATGTTATCCTGATGAGACTGACAAACGTACTGTATTAATCTTCAATCAATTTCAAAATATTTTCGTTTTTTTTTAAAGAAGGCCGTCCTGCCCCAACTTTACGTACCCTCGTAATATCAACATCTTTGCTTATTAATTCCTGTCTGCCTTGTGATACTGTTTTGACATTCAACCCTGTTTTTAAGGCACTGTTTATTAATGATCCATATTTTGAAAAACATATCTGGTTATAATCCCAAATGCCATTTTTATTATATTGGGCAAGGGTATCTAATGTATAATATTTGCCACAATGAGTATAACTGGACTTATAAGGCAGTTGTTTCAATTTCCTGAAAATTGTCATACGTGAGGTTGTCCCTAAAATATTTTTCAACTCCTCAGTGGTAAGCACCGTTCTCTCCGAAAAAACATTAACTAATTGAGTTTTCATACTTTATGTGATACAATTAGGAATATAATGTGTTAATTAAAAGAATTTGATGCCTAAGGCTAACATGATAATGATGTTTGTTTCCCGTTTGCGGTTTCAATAATAAATCATAAATAATAAATTGAATTAGAAGCTACCTTGTTGTTTCATCAGAAGATAATTATTTTTCCTGATGCCTGTTTGTCGATCGGTATTCATACTTTTGTTTTTTTTATTGCGAAAGAAACCTCAACTACATGTATAATAATAAGACCTACGAAAGCAGAAAACTTGTGATTCTTGGTATTTTTATACTGATTGGAATTATTTTTATTTCCAGACTTTTTTATGTACAGATCATAAATGAAAAATATGTAATGTCGGCAAAGAACAATGTGCTGAGATACGAAGTTCAATATCCGGCCAGGGGGCTAATTTATGATCGTAATGGCGAGTTGCTGGTGTATAATGAAGCTGCTTACGACCTGATGGTTGTTCCTAAGCAGGTTAAAGAAATCGACACAACTGAATTTTGTAAATTAATTGATATTGATATTGAAACGTTTAAAAAGAAACTAAAAAAGGCTCGTAAATATTCCATGCGTAAGGCCTCCCTTTTTGTCGAGCAAATTTCAAAAGAGCAATATGGTTATATTGAGGAAAAACTCTTTAAATACCCGGGATTTTATGTTCAACCCCGAACTTTACGGAAATATCCCAAACCGGTGGCTGCCCATACTTTAGGCTATATTGGCGAAGTAAGTCGTAATGAAATCAAGAAAGAACCCTATTACAAGCTTGGTGATTATGTGGGCAAGAGTGGCATCGAAAAGGCCTATGAGAATGATCTCAGAGGACAAAAGGGAATAAAGATTACCATGGTTGATGTTTTTAACCGGGTAAAGGGAACTTATCAGGAAGGGAGGTACGACACTATGGCTGTTTCGGGGAACGACCTTCAAATAACCATCGACTCAGAGTTGCAGAAATATGGCGAAAAGTTGATGAGAAACAAATGTGGCAGCGTTGTGGCCATAGAACCAAAAACCGGCGAAATACTGGCATTAATTACCAACCCGGCCTACGATCCAAATTTATTGGTTGGAAGAGTAAGGAGTAAAAACTATACCCGTTTGTATAATGACACCCTGGTACCACTTTTCAACAGGGCATTGCTGGCGATGTATCCTCCGGGATCTACTTTTAAGTTGCTTAATGGTCTTATTGGTGAGCAGGAGGGTGTGCTTCAGGTTAACACCGCATACCCTTGTGCCGGCACCACATCAACTCCAATTGTTTGCAGCCACAATCACAACTCCCCCCTTCAACTTGTAGAATCGATCGAACAATCGTGCAATCCATATTACTGGAATGTTTTTAGAACAATTATCGACAATCCAAAATACGGCTCTATCAGGGAGGCTTTTGAAAAATGGCGTGAATATTTACATAGTTTTAATCTTGGAAAAACATTCGATACTGATCTGCTAGTTGAACGAAGTGGGAATGTGCCAAGATCAGAATATTATGATAAATATTTTGGTAAAAATGTTTGGCGAGCCATGACCATCAGATCCCTTTCGATTGGGCAGGGTGAATTACTTGTAACTCCCCTTCAATTAGCAAATACGGCAGCAATTATTGCCAATCGGGGTTATTATTATCCCCCGCATTTTGTGAAGTCGATAAACCGGGATGGTACTGTAGTTAAGAAAGAGTATGAAAAACATATAACTATGGTGGAGTCAAAATACTTTGATCCTATTGTTGAAGGAATGAATAACGTATATGATGGTGAACACGGAACAGCGAGATGGTATGCACACGACAGCATCAAGATGTGTGGAAAAACAGGAACTGTTCAAAATCCTCATGGTGAAAATCACAGTGTGTTTCTTGCTTTCGCACCCATGGACGATCCACAAATTGCTATTTCGGTGATTGTGGAAAATGGTGGTTATGGGTCAAGATTCGGTGCTCCGATTGCTACTCTGATGATTGAAAAATATTTACTCGGTGATTTTAAAAAACCCTGGTTTGAGACCAAAATTCTCGAAGCAGATTTAATTAATTCAAATTGAACTCAAGAAACAACATAATTCGAAATATCGATTGGTGGCTGGTTTTTTTATACGTCACTTTGGTTTTATTAGGATGGATAAATATTTATGCTGCTATTTATGATGAAGACCACAGCAGCATTTTCGATATGTCGCAAAGCTATGGCAAGCAACTGCTTTGGATAGCTACCTCAATCGTTTTGGCTTTAGTGGTTTTGATTACTGATGCTAAGTTTTTTTTCAATTTCTCTTTTTTTATTTACCTTTTATTGTTAGTTCTGCTAATAGCAGTATTAGTATTTGGGAAGGAAATTGCCGGCTCCAGATCATGGTTTCAGTTTGGAAGTTTCTCTATTCAACCTTCCGAATTTGCCAAGTTTGCTACCAATTTGGCTCTGGCAAAATACCTTAGCGGGCTGAATATAAATCTAAAAAAAATCAAACCTCTTTTGCGTGCATTTCTTATTTTGGCTATACCGGCCGGTTTAATTTTTTTGCAAAACGATACCGGCTCGGCATTGGTTTATTTTGCATTTATTTTTGTGCTTTATCGCGAAGGTATGACGGGCAGTATTCTCATCATAGTTCTGGTAACTGTGTTTTTGTTTCTGCTAGCACTTCTTGTAGAAAAGCTGGTAGTTATTGTTGGGCTTACGTTGTTGGCAACAATTTTAATCCTTCTCATACAGCGCACCTTCAAAAATATTGCAGTTGTGGCGGGGTTTCTTTTGGTTACTTCCGGGTTTGTATATTCGGTAGATTATGCCTTTCAGAATGTGCTTGAACCTCACCACCGTACCCGGATAAATGTTTTACTTGGTAAGGAATCGGATATACATGGAGCAGGATACAATGTGCATCAATCGCTAATAGCAATTGGTTCGGGAGGTGTGAGTGGTAAAGGTTTTTTACAAGGGACACAAACAAAATTTAATTTTGTTCCAGAGCAGAGTACCGATTTTATTTTTTGTACGGTTGGCGAGGAGTGGGGGTTTCTGGGTAGCTCGGTGGTGGTAATACTATTTATTTTGCTGCTTTGGCGATTGATAATTCTTGCAGAACGACAGCGATCCATTTTTAGCAGGGTTTATGGTTATGGTGTGGCATCGATCATATTCTTCCATTTTGCAGTAAACATTGCCATGACGTTGGGATTGTTCCCGGTAATCGGCATTCCATTACCCTTTTTTAGCTATGGTGGGTCATCACTCTGGGCCTTTACCATCCTGCTTTTTATAATGATAAAGCTGGATTCGGACAAGCTTAATGTTTTGTAATTTGGGCGGCTACAGGCTTTCCGTTTGTAGTTACTTCAAAAAATCAATTTTCAAATTGCGATTGTTTTCCTGAAAAGTTTAAAATTCAATCCCTTAATCCAACTGCGCTTCAACAGGGTTTCGAAGTCCTGAAAACTTGATTAGTTCCATTTTAACAGAACCAATAATTACAGCAGATTTCCCGAGAACCGGAAGTTTATTTTTATCATCAGTTATCCAGAGTGTCATGGGGTAAGGATTGCTAAAAACTTCGCCTGTAACAACCATTGGTTTAAAGGTAAGGCATCTGAAAACTCCAAGATCAGTTTCAACATTTTGCCTGCCGGCGAATTGAATAACCGAAATATATGCTGAATCATCGAGAAAAAAGTTTACCGAAATATTGTCGCCCTCTTCAAGGGTATCAGCACTTAAAGTACGAGCATAGTAGGTAGCCGAAACAATATCCTGCATATAAGCAGTAATGTTTTTGGTTGCAGTGGTGCTTTGAGCCGTATGATAGATATGATCAAAATATACATCATCATTTTTTACATAGCCACCCTCTTTTGTTCGGCGAATAAACAAATGCGGAAACAAGCCATCTTTATCTACATAAGATTCATACCGGTCTCTCACTTTAAAAAACATATCGAAAGCAGCGTTTGACTTACCTATTCCAACAATATGAAATGCTTCTCTGTTATCGAATTTACGTTTGGTTTTTTTTACTTCTAAGGTAGCAATTCCGGCATTTACCTTTCCTGTTATCAGGGATTCGTAGTAAACTTTATACTTTAGTTTCTCTCCAATTTCAAATGCATTATTTTCAATCCTTCTGTATTCAAATTCCTGTGAAAAGACGGATGAAAGAAGAAGAAAAAATAAAGAAAACAGAAATATTCCAAGGTTTTTCATATAAATATTAAATGATGCTTAACTTTTGGATAAACTAAATTCAGGTTAAAATTGCAATTCCGGAGAACTGTTTCTATATTTAATCCGTTTATTACCCAACTACAATGTTGATAATTTTTTTTGGCACGATAATGACTTTTCTCACTTGTTTACCTTCAAGCCATT
>JAOZRY010000931.1 GCA_029939965.1 Bacteroidales bacterium
GGATGCCATGAAAGCACTGGATCAAATTAAAGATAAAGGGTATCATCAAAAATACGCCGGTGATAAACGAAAAAAGACTTTGATGGGGATTAATTTCAATATCGACGGGAAAACTATTGATGATTATATTGTTGAGGCTTTGTGATAATTTATAACATATAATTTTACCAAAATATTAAAGGCAACATGGTATCCAATAAAACAAAAAGAGTTAGCAGGCCACGGTTGAAAAGCCTGAGAATCCAAAATTTTAAAGGTATAAAATTTCTGGAGATAGACAACCTGCCAAAAAGCGCACCATGGATTTTTCTTACCGGCGAAAATGGCTATGGCAAAACCTGTGTGCTGCAAGCCCTGGCATCGGCACTTGCCGGGCCGGAGGAACATATTTTTCAATATTCAAAAAACAGCAATAGTTATATATTGAAGGCAACCTTGTTTGGAAAAGAGAATACATTTGCAATTAATCATCCGGCAAATACCGTTACCGGCCCAATGGTTTATCTTCAAAACATAGCATGTTACGGTTCGGCCCGCCTCGATACTTACACCGAAAGCAGTAGCCGTCAGCAAGGCATCACCTCTAGTTTATACGATACCCGAGCTCTGTTGGAAAACATAGAATTGCAACTTACACGCTGGGTTTTAAAAAAGGATGATCCTGAATTTAAAACCAAATATGAAAGTGTTACCACAATTTTGAAAAAGCTTTTGCATGTAGCGGAAATTACCGTTGACACAAAACACGATCTGGTGCTGTACCACGATTCCGACAAGCAAGGAAATGCTTATAATCCACTGCCATCAACACAAATTGCCGCCGGATATCGTAGCATTATTTCTATGATTGGCGATATGATACTTCGCCTTTTTGAAACCCAACCCATTAATGAACCATCCAAACTAAGTGGCATCGTAATTATTGATGAGCTTGACCTGCATTTTCATCCCAAATGGCAAAAACAATTACCAACCTTATTGTCCGAAACCTTTCCCAATATTCAGTTTATAGCTTCCACACACAGCCCCATACCTTTGCTCGGAGCACCAAAAGACAGCGTTTTTTTAAAGGTTAACCGCAACCTGAAGGAAGGGATAACCCTTGAACGCCTCGAAGAAATTGAAATGCAAATCGGCGATTTGCTACCAAATACAATATTAAGTTCACCGGTTTTTGGGATGCAGGATATTTTTCCGGTTTCGCACCAAAAAGGAAAAAGGGTAAGAACCGAAGATACCTGGGATGAGTTGTTGATAAACGATAAATTGAAAGAGAGGCTGCAACAGTTCAAGGGCACTAAATTGGAGGATGAACTGGTGAGTTATGTAAAAGAAAAACGCCGGGGCTATGATAAAAAATAGACGCAAAAACCTGGTTTCCATTCCTCAACCCCTAACTGACGCAAAGACAAAACAAGAAGAAATTGCCCTGTCGGGAAACAAAGAATTGATTAAAGGTGATATTTACAAAGGCAAAAAAAGAGTTGGTGGAAAAACAGTTTATGAAATTAGGGAAGCCCTGAAAGAAATTTATCATAATAAATGTGC
>JAOZRY010000251.1 GCA_029939965.1 Bacteroidales bacterium
CACAATATAAAACAGTATCACATTCATTTTTCGGCATCTTTCATTATTGGCAAAAACTATGGGGCAAGCCAATGAATGAAAGATGCTCATTTTTTTATAGCTTTTTTCGTTTCGAAGCATTGCTGAAAATAAAAGCCGGTATCAAGAATGAAACCGGCTTTTTATGATTTAACAAAATATTTGCTCTGAAATTATTTTCCCGGACAAACTTTTACCACATTTTCAGCGATATTTTTGTCGCCATAGGATTTGTCAAAAGCATCACTAAATTTTTTGGCAAGCATTTGGGCTTGTCTATCATAAGCATCTTTATCAGTCCATGTGTTTTTTGGAGTCAGGATTTCTGAGGGAACATCCGGACATGTTTTTGGAACATTAACATGTAAAAGTTCATCATAAACATAATCAACATCTTTCAGCGATCCGTTGAGGGTGGCTTCAACCATTTTCCGGGTAAGCTTAATATCCATTCTTTTACCTACACCATAAGCTCCACCGCTCCATCCGGTGTTAACCAGATAAACTTGTGTGCCATGTTGTTTCATTTTTTCACCAAGCATGCTGGCATATACATCCGGGTTGGATGGCATAAACGGTTGCCCGAAGAAACGTGAGAAAGTAGCCAGTGGCTCAGTTACTCCTGTTTCGGTACCGGCCAGTTTGCTGGTATAGCCCATCAGGAACCAAAGCATAGCCTGATCAGGATCGAGCTTTGAAACGGGAGGAAGTACGCCATAAGCATCAGCGGTAAGGAAAAGGATTGTAGTTGGGTGACCCGAGGTGGATGATTCTTTAATATTTTTCAGGTAAGATAATAGATACGATGCACGCGAATTAGGAGTAAACCTGTCATCGTAATAATCAAACTTACCATTAGGGTAAATCATTGCATTTTCAACAATAGAACCATGATTCAGGTAATCATCTTTGTGCATAATAGCATCATAAATATCCGGCTCTTTCGATGGGTCAATGTCGATCATTTTGGCATAGCAGCCAAATTCGAAGTTTGCAATACCGTTTTCGCCCCAGCCATGCTCATCATCACCGAGTAATGCACGGTTTGGATCGGCAGAAAGAGTGGTTTTTCCAGTTCCTGATAGCCCAAGCAATAAAGCTGAACTTCCGTCTTTGCCTTCGTTTGCTGAGCAATGTAGCGGCAAAATACCTTCAAAAGGCAGGAGGTAATTCATTACGGTAAAAAGCATTTTTTTTATACTTCCGCAATAGGCCGATCCAACAATAACACCAATCCTCCGATCCATATCCATTGCAACAGCCATGTTTGATGTGTTTCCATTGGCGAATTTCCTAAGTCGTCCGCCATATTTTGAGCCATCAAGTTTGTCGTAAGGTAATGCCAAAAGGGTATATCCGTTTTGGTTAAAAACACTTTTTTTAATATCCCCGGGAATGGGGCGGAACATATTATCAACAAACAATGAGTGCAATGCTTTGTCGGTAACAACTTTTACAGGTAGGGCATAGCTACTGTCAGCACCAATTACACGGTCGGTTTCATAAACTTTTTCTTTGTCTTTCAATATGTTCAAAGCATCCTCAAAGATCATATTAAATGTTTCCTCATCAATGGGTACATTGTTTGGAGAGGTCCAGTCGATGGTTTTTTCGCTTGAGCCGCGCTTTACAACAACGGTGTCTTTTGGAGAGCGTCCGGTTGATTCAGGAGGAGTCCATGTAGCAAGTGCTCCCGACTCTGCAACAATTGCTTCTTTGTTGTCAACTGATGCCTGGATCAGTTCTTTGCGTGGAATGTTTGAAAAAACATTGGAATGTTCTTTAACAACTTTGTTAAGTTGATCTTTCAATTTTGAAGTGTTACTCATTTCGTGTAAAATTTTTAATAAAACGACAGGTGAATATGCTTAAAATTAATAAGTTAAATAATTAATAAAGTCTTAAATTTTAAATTTGGAGGTACAAATATCCAATTTTTTATTTAATATATCTAACTATTTAAATAAATTTAACCGCTTGAAACTTTGAGGGATATGAATAAGTTTATAGATTAATTTATGATTTATTATTTATGATTTATTATTGAAACCGCAAAGCGGGAAACAAACATCGTTAACATGTTAGGGTTAGTGGCTTTTTAAGAGCATAAAGTGTGTGGTAATTATTTCCTACATTCACAGCTTGGATGGTCAAGTTATTTCGTAACAATGTTTAAGTTTAATTTGTTGTAAAAATTAGGTAATAGAATAATGCTTTACCCTTGTAAAGTAGGACAAATTGATGTCTTTCCTGAAAATGAACAGGTGCAGCGCACCGAAATATTAAACCCAATAATAAATATTCCGGTGCTCTGCACCTTTGGTTTATCGGGGGAAACGCTGATGCTATAAATATTTCGCAGCTCTGCCGCTTATTCTTCAGGTTTAATTGGCTATTGATATTTTTCCGGAAAATGAAAAGAATAGATAGAATATGACTGCGTAAATTTCGGTAGTGAAAAATACACTAATTTATAATGAATTGACAATTAGTAGTGTCAAACGTTATGTGGGTAGCCTTCAATCTCTTTCAATCTTTTTTCTGGCTCGTCCGGGTTAGGGTATTTGTATCTTTAAAAAGTAAAAAAAAAGACTGCCGGATTTCCCCGGCAGTCTTTCGATTATTTTCTTTCCAAAAAGAAATTACTTCTTCTTTTTGTCTTTTTTCTTGCTTTTGGCAGCTTTATGTGCCAACTCTTCTTTTGCCTGTGCTTGTGCAGCTGCAAGACGTGCAATTGGTACACGGTATGGCGAACAGCTTACATAGTGGAAGCCAAGAGTGTGACAGAATTCAACAGATGAAGGTTCTCCACCGTGCTCTCCGCAAATACCAATCTTAATATTTTTGCGGGTTTTACGTCCTTTCTTCACAGCCATTTCCATGAGTTGTCCAACGCCTTCCTGATCCAATACCTGGAACGGATCGTGCTTAAGTATGCCTTTGTCTAAATAAACCTTGAGGAATTTGCCGGCATCATCGCGCGAATAACCAAAGGTCATTTGTGTGAGGTCGTTGGTTCCGAATGAGAAAAATTCGGCTGATTTTGCAATTTCATCAGCAGTAAGTGCAGCTCTTGGCACCTCAATCATAGTTCCAACCAAATGTTCGATACTGTCGTTACGTTCAGCAAAAACTTTAGCAATAGTATCTCTAACTATTTTTTCCTGCAACTTCATTTCGGTAAGTGTACCGGTAAGCGGAATCATAATCTCAGGTTTGGCTGTTACGCCACGTTTTTTAAGATCGAGTGCCGCTTCGATAATGGCACGTGCCTGCATTTCCGAAATCTCGGGATATGTATTACCAAGACGGCAACCACGATGGCCAAGCATTGGATTAAATTCTGAAAGCTCTTCAACTTTAGATTTAATTTCTTCAACTTCAACACCCATTACTTTAGCCATCTCTGCTTGTCCTTTTTCATCGTGAGGAACAAACTCGTGCAAAGGAGGATCGAGCAATCTTACAGTTACAGGAAGGTCGTGCATAGCTTCAAAAATACCTTCGAAATCAGCACGCTGAATCGGGAGCAATTTTTCTAAGGCTTTTCTTCTTCCGGTTTCGTTATCGGCCAGAATCATTTCGCGCATGGCAACAATGCGATCACCTTCAAAAAACATGTGCTCGGTACGGCAAAGGCCAATGCCTTGTGCTCCGAAGTTACGGGCTATTGCCGATTCTTTGGGTGTATCAGCATTTGTGCGAACCAGCATTTTCGAAAAACCGTCAGCCAATTCCATTAGTTCGCCAAAATCGCCGCTCAACTCAGGATCGATGGTTTTTATTTGTCCTTCATAAACTTCACCTGTCGAACCATTCAGCGAAATCCAGTCGCCTTCTTTAAAAGTTTTTCCTTCGGAAGAAAGTGTGCGTTTTTTGTAATTAATTTTGATACCACCAGCACCTGAAACACAGCATTTCCCCATTCCACGGGCAACAACTGCAGCATGTGAGGTCATTCCGCCACGGGCAGTTAAAATCCCTTGTGCTGCATCCATACCGCTAAGGTCTTCGGGCGATGTTTCGATACGAACCAGGATAACTTTATGTCCTTTTTCTTTCCACTCTTCGGCTTCATCAGCATGAAAAACAATTTGTCCGGAGGCGGCTCCAGGCGAAGCAGGTAACCCTTTTGCAATAATGGTTCCTTCGGCAAGTGCCTTATCATCGAATACGGGATGCAAAAGTTCGTCAAGTTTGTTTGGGCTAACCCTGAGTAAAGCTTCACGTTTTTTGATGCCACCTTCTTTTAAAATATCCATGGCAATTTTTACCATTGCAGCACCTGTGCGTTTTCCACTACGGGTTTGCAGTAACCAGAGTTTACCATCCTGAATGGTGAACTCTATGTCTTGCATATCTTTATAATGGTTTTCGAGGTTATTCTGAATTTTAAAAAGTTCACTATAAGCTATTGGCATTGCCTCTTCCAATGAGGGGAAGTTAGAAGCTCTTTCTTTTTCGTTGAAGCCCTGTAGTTTAGCCCATCGCTGCGAACCTTCTTTGGTAATTTGTAGTGGGGTACGAATACCGGCAACCACGTCTTCACCTTGTGCATCAATGAGGTACTCACCATTAAAAATGTTTTCGCCTGTGCCTGCATCTCGTGTAAAAGCTACTCCCGTAGCCGAATTGTTGCCCATGTTGCCAAATACCATTGCCTGAACGTTTATAGCAGTTCCCCATTCAGCAGGTATGTTGTTGAGGCGGCGATAAACTTTTGCTCTATTGTTCATCCAACTATCAAAAACAGCACTTACCGATGCCCATAATTGCTCCCATGGGTCTGTTGGGAAATCTTTTCCTGTTTTTTCTTTAATGGCTGCTTTAAAACGAACAACCATCTCCTTTAAATCATCTGTTGTAAGGTCGAGGTCTCGTTCAACATTCTTCTCTTTTTTTATAATATCGATAATTACTTCAAATGGGTCTTCTTCTTCTTTGGTTTCCGGTTTCATCCCCATTACTACATCACCAAACATTTGTACAAATCGGCGGTACGAATCCCATGCAAAACGTTCATTTCCGGTTTTTTTTGCAATTCCTTCTACGGCATCATCATTCAATCCGAGGTTCAAAACAGTGTCCATCATTCCAGGCATAGAAGCCCTGGCACCTGAACGAACAGAAAGTAAACACGGGTCATCTTTGTCACCAAATTTGGTTCCCATTATTTTTTCAACCTGCTTTACAGCATCCTTTACTTCATCTGCAATTATTCCAAATATGTATTCTGCACCTTTGTCGTTGTAAACGGTGCAAGCTTCGGTAGTAATTGTAAAACCGGGAGGAACCGGAACATCAATAAGATTCATTTCTGCAAGGTTAGCACCTTTGCCACCAAGCAAGTTTTTCATTGTGGCATTACCTTCGGCTTTTCCGTTGCCAAAGAAATAAACATACTTTTTTTTCTTTTTAGACATGTTAAAAGTTTTATAAATTTACGTTTATAGTTGATATTCAACACTATAAACTTTTTGAGGGTGCAAAATTAAAAAATTAAAATTAACTCTTTACATTATTTGTTTGTTAACAAAATTGGCTACCAACATTAAGCTGGACAAATTGAAGAAAAATAGCC
>JAOZRY010000932.1 GCA_029939965.1 Bacteroidales bacterium
AAACGATACGCCAACAAAATTGCCGGGGTTTATTCATGCTTTGACCGAGTTGTCATCACTGGTACATTGCCTGGATTTTGTTATGCTGACGGAATGACAGGCTACCTGTATGCGAATAATATTCGTATTTTTGATTATACAAAATTTGTTGAACCTCTTCGCAATGAACTTAGGGCAAATGCCGAACAAATTGCCAAAGAAAACAATTTAGAAATTGAGTTTATTCGAAAAAACAATTTCCGTAAAGAGCAACGAATACACAGTCTTATTGAAAAGCGGGGTAATCTACCAGGTCTTGTTCATATCTTCTCCGCCATGGAAACATGTGGTTCATACAGGCCCTGGCATGATAAAAAAACACATAGGACTTTTTTAAAATACACAAAAGGTAAATGCTTACATTATTATTTTTATCTGCTCGATGATGACCTTGGTCTTTGTTATGTCCGAGTACCAACATGGTGTCCTTTTCGATTGCAAATATATTTCAATGGTCATAATCATCTGGCATCGGCACTAACAAAACAATCGGTCAAGTTTTCTCAGATTGACAACATGTTTACAAATTTCGATTCTTTCGAACATGCTCAGGAAATAAGTGATCAATTGACGGTAGATATAATTCACAAAAAACTCGACATGTTCGCTAATAAATTCTGTCCTATTATCAAAAATTTTGAGCAGCATTATCACTGGAGCATTATGCAGGCTGAATATGCTACTGATATAGTTTTTAAACGACAACAGGATCTGCAATTCATATATGACAACTTAATAAGAACAGCAATCCATACGGTAAAGCCGGACAACATAGCAACATTTTTCGGAAACAAATTGCATGGCAATTACCAGGGGCCAATGGGCAATAATTTCAATATCAGAATTGAAGGCACCAGGGTAAAACACTCAATGGGGCCTGTTTCGATCAAAATGTATGACAAACACGGTTTAGTCCTCCGTATTGAAACTACGGTTAATGATGTTAAATTTTTTAAACACTACCGTAAGGTAGAACAACGAGATGGGAAGATAATTCATAAAATTGCCCCCATGAAAAAAGGGATTTACAGTTTAACTCCACTTCGAGGTTTATTACATGCTGCTAACCAAAGGTATCTACAGTTCATCTCGGAAATAGATGATATGTCTGTAGGTGTAAAGAAATTAAACAAACTAACCAACAGGATCGTCAAAAAAGAACGAGGCTACAAAGGTTTCAATTTTTTCTCTGACATTGACCAAAAATTGTTCGAGATTATAACCCGAGGTGAATTCAACATCAGTGGTTTCCAAAACAAAGATATACGCCAGTTTTGGAATGACAAAAATACTGGACAAATATCTCGAATTTTAAAACGACTTCATGTGCATGGGTTGATAAGAAAAATTGGTCATACATACAAATATTATCTTTCTAAATTTGGGAAGCAGGTTGTGTTAATGGGACTTAAACTTAAAGAGTTGGTAATCATCCCAGGCCTTGCTACACAAACATTGTAGAAAAGTTTTGCCATAAAAAACACGAATATAAATATTAAGATACTAAT
>JAOZRY010000252.1 GCA_029939965.1 Bacteroidales bacterium
ACATAAATATCATTGACTAAATGGCCTTATTTGGACTCTATATTTTTAATATTGTACAATCCTGGTAAACTCACCACTGAATAACGAAATTATTTGATCTTAGGGATTGCTCAGAAATATCATCAGATATTTAAAAACAAAAAAAAACATAGCAGAAGTAAATATTATCCTCTTCGGCAAAATTTCTCTTTTCCAAAATAGAGCGAAGTTCCTTGCAAACTTCACAACAGCATTCACATTGTAGCAATAGCCAAGTAAGTTTTTTTTGATGCATCTAAAATATTTTGAACTATTTCTTTTACTCATTATCAATTCGTAATAATAAAAGGGTAGGAGGGAGGCAGTATTATTTAGTCGGCTATACTGCTATCTTTTAGCTGTGAAATATTTGCCGCATCACAAATACACAAATGTAAATCATTGGATAATAAATTACATACGTAAAATTCACATACGTAAATACACCTGATTCACAATTATAAACCCACTGATACACAAATGTAAAGCGGGGGTTAGTGGGTACAAATGTAAATTGTGAAGAGTTTTGGGTAAAATTGTATGAATACAATTTATGATACAGTAACCCAGTTGTTTAGCATATTCATCGTGAGTAAATATTCTACTATGTATGCTATTTAAAAAAAATTATGCTATTTCATTTATTTGAACTTTAAAGTACAGATTAGTAGTATATTATACCATTTACTTAAAGTTAAATTGTATTAATTTACAATAATAACCGCTAGTTAGAAATGTAAATTAAAGTATATTTGAACAAAATTATTTGATTAATTCACAAAAGTAAATCAATCATGGATAACCTTAAGGAAAGAATACAATTGTTAATTTCGGTGAAAGGATTAACGAATGGAGAATTTGCCGAAAAGCTTGGTGTGCAACCTTCAAACATTTCGCATGTATTATCCGGAAGGAATAAGCCAAGCCTTGACCTGGTTATGAAAACTTTGGATGCTTTCAGGGAAATAAATACAGATTGGTTGATAAATGGAAAAGGATCGATGACATCGGATTATAATCTCTTTGATGCGGTAGGTGAAGATATTCCTGAGGCTGAACCAGAAATTAAGACTGCTGCTCAGTTCGATAAAACTGAACCAGAGGCAGGGCAAGAGGAAATTTTAAAACTATCGGAGGATAAAAAAGAAGAAACAGATATGCAAATATCGGAAATTGAGACTATTAGGAGGGAAAATGACAATATAGAAGAAGAACCAAAAATGGAACAAAAAAAAAATCCTCATAAAAAACAACATAAATCCATTCAAAGGATTGTTATTTTTTATGAGGATAAAACTTTTAATGAGTACTATCCCGAAGATTAAAACCTTTCGAGTTTCGAAAAGAAAAAATCTGCTTCGATTTCAGCATTTTCGTTACTATCGGAACCATGAACAGCATTAGCCTGAATATTGGTTCCAAATAAATCTCTAACGGTTCCCTTTTCAGCTTGATCAGGATTGGTGGCACCAATCAGTTGGCGGTACGCTTCCACAGCATTCTCCTTTTCGAGAATGGCTGCAACTATGGCTCCTGAGGTCATAAAACCAACAAGGTCGTTGTAGAAAGGCCGGTCTTTATGAACTTCGTAAAACTTTTCGGCTTGCTCTTTCGACAATTTCATAAGTTTTAGTGCTGAAATTTTAAATCCGGCTTCATTAATTTTAGCCAAAATCGGCCCTGCAAATCCCTTTTCAACTGCAGTGGGCTTAATCATAGTAAGAGTCTTGTTTCCTATCATTTTATCAGGTTTAGATGATTATCACAAAATTACTAATATCCTTTGCTTCACAGTAGTTTTAACGTTTTTTATTATACTTTTGCAGCCTCAAAAAACGAAATAAATATTTACAAATCAATAACTTACATATTTTTATGAATTCTGAATATTTGAAAATATTAAAAAACATAACTGCTGATTCCAGGATAATCATCACTTCACATCGAAATCCTGATGGTGATGCTGTGGGCTCGGCAATGGCTTTATATCATACTTTAAAACATATTGTAAATAACCTAACCGTTGTTCTGCCAAATCAATTTCCCGATTTTTTGAAATGGATTTCTGCTTCCGGGCAAATTGTGCTTTATGAAGCAGAAGAAGAATCAGGAATGAAAAAGTTGTTTGATGAGGCTGATATGGTGTTTTGTTTAGATTACAATGCTTTGTCGAGGGTTGGAAAAATGGAGAAAGCGATTCAGGGAACTCCTGCTGTAAAAGTGCTTATCGATCATCATCCATACCCTGATATTGAGGCCTTTGACTTTGTTCTATCCAAAACTTCTGCATCATCAACAGCTGAGCTTGTTTACGAATTCTTAAATGAGTTGGGGTTTATCAAACATATAGATAAATCTGCTGCTGAGTGCCTTTATGCAGGTATAATAACCGATACCGGTTCGTTTAGCTTTTCGTGCAACAACCCCCAAACATATCGGATAGTGGCTGAGATGGTGGAAAAAGGTGTTGATGCGGAAAAACTTCACGGGTTAATTTATGATACTTTTTCGGAAAGCAGGCTACGACTTTTGGGGTTTGCTTTTAGTTCCAGGATGTTAACATTTCCAGAATTCCGTACAGCAATTATTTCATTCTCAAAAGAAGATTTACAGAAATTTAATTATAAATCTGGTGATACTGAAGGCATTGTAAATTTCCCATTGTCGATAAATGATATAAATGTTTCGATATTTATTACTGAGCGGGAAGATATTATCAGGATATCCTTCCGATCGAAGGGAGATTTTGCTGTAAATAAAATTGCCCAAAAATATTTTGATGGTGGTGGACATAAAAATGCCGCCGGAGGCAATTCCAAATTAACAATGGATGAAACCATTAAAAAGATAAAAGAAATTTTACCGTTGTATCAGCATGAACTTAATTATGATATTAAATAATGGCTATTTGGGTGTTGTGGTTCAATTACAACGTTTACTATTATTAATCATGGTTTCGGTTGCGTTATTTTCTTGCAACGGCACAAAACAATCGGAGGATAACAGCACTAACAAAAACGAATTGAAAGAATCGCTATTTGAGGCCAATAAAAGAGCCATTAAAACAGAAGAACAGCAAATCCATGATTTCGTGTTGAGACACAAATGGAAGGTAGAGCAAACAGGTACTGGTTTGCTGTATAATATTTATGAGAAAGGTAAGGGAGAACAAGCTGCTAAAGGAAAAATTGCAGTAATTGATTATGCTGTTCGTTTTTTGAATGGAATTGAAATCTATTCTTCAGATGAGTTAGGCCCAAAAGAGTTTATTATTGGTAGGGCAGGAGTGGAATCAGGATTGGAAGAGGGCATATTATTATTGCGTGAAGGCGACCGTGCAAAATTTATTATACCTTCGCACCTTGCCCATGGGTTGGTTGGCGACGGGAATAAAATTCCGCCTAAATCAACCCTTATTTATGATGTTAGATTATTGAAGTTGAAATAGAATTAATTGAAATAGAATAGTAAATTTTAGAAAATTCATTAAACAAATTAACACAATGATTAAAAGAGCAATTGGCTTTGCACTGGCCATAACATTAAGTGTATTATTTATTTCTTCTTGTAACTCAGTAGGTGGAGATGCAAAATTTGAAACTACTGAGAGTGGACTGAAATACAAATTTATCGTTACCGATGATACACAGGTAGTACCGGAAAATGGTAAGATTTTGTCGTTAAAAATGACGTATGGAACTGCGGATACATCATTCTTTAATACTGATATGAGTCCTGATAATACTATGAAACTGCCTATGATGGAATCTGCTTTTCCGGGTGACTTTTATGAAATGATGGGAATGATGCATTTGGGCGATAGTGTAGTTTTTTATCTCAATGCCGATTCTTTTTTCACTAAAACTGCCGGTTATCCAAAAGCACCTGAATTTGCTGCCGAAATTGAAGAACTTCTTTTTAATGTGAAACTTGAAAAAATTCAAACTGAGGAGGAACTGATGGGTGAAATGGAAAAAGAAGCCAGCAAACTGAAAGATGGTGAAACAGAAAAAATTAAGGCTTATGTTGAGGAGAACAATATTAATGTTGAACCCACCGAATCAGGATTATATGTAGTTGTTACTGAAAAAGGAAACGGTCCTAAACCCAAGAGCGGCGAAACGGTTAAGGTTCATTATACAGGAACACTACTTGATGGAACCAAGTTTGATTCATCGCTGGATCGTGGTACTCCATTTGAGTTTCCCATTGGCCAGGGGCGTGTAATTAGAGGCTGGGACGAAGGAATAGCAATGCTCAATGTTGGAAGTAAAGCTACATTAATAATTCCTTCGGCAATTGGATATGGTGAGCGTGGAGCAGGCAAAGATATTCCTCCTTTTGCACCGCTGATTTTCGATGTTGAATTAATTGATATTGTGAAATGATGCTACGTTGGATTTCCGGATTATTAATATTTGGTTTGCTATGGGTTAGCTTTTCGTGCAGTATTTTTAAGTCAGGTTCAAACTTTGAAACTACCGAAAGCGGATTAAAATACAGGTTTATCGAAAAGTACAGTGGAAGAATTGCTCCTGAAAATGGCAAGCTTATGTCGTTGCGGATGACTTATGGGACAACCGATTCTTTGTTTTTTGATAGTAATAAATCTGACGGAAATACTATGATTTTGCCTATGCAAGCTTCATCTTTTCCAGGCGATTTTTACGAAATGATGGGAATGATGCACCTTGGCGATAGTGTGGTTTTTTATCTTGATGCTGAACCATTTTTCACAAAAACAGTTGATTTTCCTCAAGTACCTGATTTTGCAAAGGATGTTGATGAATTGATTTTTCATGTAAAAATTATGAAAATCCAGACTGAAGAAGAAATTGAACAGGAAAAAGAAGTTTTAATTTCTGAAATGAAAAATAGTGAATCGGATAGAATTGAAGAATATGTTACCAAAATGAACATCACAACAAAGCCTACAAAATCAGGATTGTATGTTATAGTTGAAAAAGAAGGCAGTGGCCCGAAACCAAAAAAAGGTGATCGGGTAAAAGTACATTACACCGGGACACTACTTGATGGTACTAAGTTCGATTCGTCGGTAGATCGTGGCGAACCATTTGTTTTTAATATTGGTGGACGAGTTATTGGCGGCTGGAATGAAGGGATCGCAATGCTAAATGTTGGCAGTAAGGCAAAGCTCATAATTCCTTCGAGTTTGGGGTATGGCGAGCGAGGAGCAGGTAAAAATATCCCTCCTTTTACACCTTTAATTTTCGATGTTGAGTTAATCGATATTGTGAAGTAGAAAAACAACTATTAAAATATCAGGAAGGGTTCGATGAGCATTTATTTTGCTCTTTGAGCCCTTTCCCATTTAACGGATTGTTGTCCTTTGAGATATCTGAAAAATCCAAGATAAACGGCGTAATTCATTATGAAGAAATAATAGGGAATAAAAAGTATTTTTATTTTAATTTGCCTATGCTCGAAATACCAACCCGTTAAAGCTGCAATATAAAACATTATTTGCCCCCAGAATGTCCATGTATAAATACTCGAAAAATCGAAGAAACCAATATTGGCCGAAAGGATACTATTAAATATTAATATGAGCAATA
>JAOZRY010000933.1 GCA_029939965.1 Bacteroidales bacterium
GTTTATTATCGCGATGCAACTATGGGTCAATGGGAACCATTTATAACAAACCTGCCCAACACTAAGGTAAATTGGCTCGAATTAAATTATTCTAATTTCAAAATCAGGGCTGGTACTTTTGGACGCGGTTTGTGGGAGTCGGATATTCCATCGCGCCTTTTTAATAATAATTCTACTCCTTCCGGCATAAACAATTCGGCCATTCATAACCAAAAGGAAATTTCTCGTTTTTCAGTTTTCCCCAATCCCGGGCAGGGAACTCTTTTTTTGCAAGTTCCTGTTAACACCAAAATAGTTAGTGTTTCTATATTTGATGCTTTTGGACAACTGGTTTTTATGAATGATTACAAACCTGTCGATTCATCTGTAACAATAGTACCTGGCGAGCTGCTTGATGGAATATATTTTCTCAAAATTTCTACTCCCGATGATGAAGCAATTCAAAAAATTGTGATCCAAAAGTAATTGATGTTTTTTTTCCTTTTCTTTGCATACACAAACTATAAATCCAATCCTTATGAAAAAACATTTTCTAACTTTTTTGCTGGTTTTCCTAGTCTCGATCGCATTTTCGCAAATTTCGGTTTACCCCGAAACTAAAGTCGAAACCGGATATTTACATGAGTTAAGTTATCAGCTTTTGCAGATGGAAAAATATGATGGAGCTGAAAATTCTGCCAATGTTACATTATCCAATTGGAATCAGATTTATTCAGAACTTGCTAAAAGTAACCTTACTCAACACAAATCCGAATCTATTTCCGCAATTCGTAAGCGTGCTAATAGAATGCTCAGGGAAGAAAAAATTCCTATCGGATTAATCTTATTCAACTATAATTATTTTGATGACAACCCTGAAACCTTGGTGGATGAACAGGGGAGATTAAATTTGACAGATGTAAATGTGAAAGAGAGAAATGTTTTTGCAGCCACAGCTTTTCGCCAAAGAACCCTCAATGGCAATAATTTGGTTTTTAGTTTACCCAAAAGTTTCATTTTTACAAATCATTCAAATTTTCCGGATAGAATATTTATAGATTTTGATGATGATTCAGGTTGGCAGCAGGTTACTCCCGAAAAAGATGCTAAAGTAAAATACACATCAACCGGCAAAAAGACTATTGCAGTTAAAGCCATTTTGAACAACGGTGAAGTTTTTTACAGCAAGTTTAATATTGATGTAGTTAGGCTCGAAACTCCTGCACCCTCAGCTACCTGGCTTATTGAAGCCGATCTTTCGTACAACGATGTTTCAACTACCGGAGATGCTTACATTTTGTTGAGCAATCAGAACACAGAACTAACAAAACCTGTGGTAATTTGCGAGGGCATCGACTTTGACAATTCATATACATGGGAAACTCTTTATGAACTTTTTAACCAGCATAATATGTTAGAGGATTTGAGGGCAGAAGGATTTGATATTGTAATACTAAACTTTCATAATCCGCTCACATATATTCAAAGCAATGCCTATCTATTTGAAAAGCTGGTGCAAATGGTAAATGATACAATTAATTTTGAAACTCAAATTTCGATTGTTGG
>JAOZRY010000934.1 GCA_029939965.1 Bacteroidales bacterium
TGGGAAATAAAGGCTTTCGTAAATATGTAAAAACTGCAAAATCAGAACGCTTTTCACTAGCATCCCATAGAAACTAGAAATTTGAAATTTGAAAATAGACGGATTCGCAATACTTTTATTTCGACCAAAAAATAGGAGTATTACAATGAATCCGTCCAAGAGAAAAGTTACTGTGTTAAAACAAATTAGCAAATTAATACCAAGAAATCTGGTTCCAAAACTGGCCCGTAAGCATGGAGTAGACAAGCAATCAAGAACTTTTACCCCATGGAGTCATGTGCTTACTCTTATGTATGCACAATTATCTCATGCGATGAGTTTAAATGATATTTGCGATGCAATAGGAAATCATGCAGGAGCATTTAAAGATATAAGAGATGCTTCTCCTCCGAGTCGTAATGGATTATCCTATGCAAACAGACAGCGTAATCCAGAGATGGCCGAAGATCTTTTCTGGTCTGTTTTTAGTAAATTGAAGGAAAACACTCCAAGTTTTGGTTTAAACTCTGAATCAGGAGTTCCACATAGATTCAAGCGTACGATCAATGCTGTTGATTCATCTACAATAAGCCTTTTTGCTAATTGTCTTGACTGGGCAAAACATCGTCGTAGAAAAGCTGCAGCAAAAATGCATTTACGCCTTGATTTACAGAGTTTTCTTCCCCAATGCATTATCGTCAAATCCGCAAATACACATGATTCGACAGAGGCTAAAGAATTATGTTCAGGTATAAGTGCCGGTGAAATAGTTATCTTTGATAAGGCTTACGTTGATTTTAAACATTTATATCATCTGGATAATCGACAGGTTTTCTGGGTAACCCGCTCCAAGGATAATATGGATTATGAATCTGTGGGACAGCATACGTCACCCAAAGGTAAAATTATCAGAGATGTCAAGATCATATTAACCGGTCAGGATACTCCAGATTACTATCCGAAAGAATTACGCCTAATAGAAGCAACAGTTGAAGTAGACGGAAAAAAGCGAACCATGACTTTTATAACCAATAATTTTGACTGGGCACCCAGCTCAATAGCTGATCTTTATAAATCACGCTGGGGAATAGAACTTTTCTTTAAACAGATTAAACAAACACTGCAAATAGCAGATTTTCTAGGATACAACGAGAGTGCTGTTAAGTGGCAGATTTGGACTGCTCTTCTCGTTTACATATTGCTGCGCTATATTGCACATATAAAACAATGGGCCTTTTCCTTTCCTCGTCTTTTTACCGTTTTACGAGGTGTTTTATGGAGCCTTTTGGATATGAATAACGTTATTTCGTCTTGTGGGACAGCAGGTGCACCTATAAAATTACGGGCAGCCCCGGATCAAGCCTTTTTACCTGGATTTGCTCCTTCGTAAGGAGATATTCAGTTGAGTGTAGAAAATAAAAAATAGGAAGTGACGATTTTTGTTTAAACAAAAATTTGAACTTAAGGGAAAAAGAAAATTAACAAAATCTCAGAGTTATGGGATCACAATGAAAGGGTATCAAGATATTCCGAAATTATTAAAAAATCTTGAAAAGCTCCCAACCC
>JAOZRY010000253.1:0-1600 GCA_029939965.1 Bacteroidales bacterium
CTGCTCGAAGGGTGTCTCAAACCCTTCCAGGGCCAGCTGGTTTGGACTGACATAATCGGGCATCTTATATCTTCTTTTTTCATCAGGGGCACTCCTCAAACTCGACCACCACATCATCATCCACAAATATGAAATAGGCTTTTCCGGGAACGATAACATCTAATGTAACAATCCCAAATTCCGGCCAGTAAACTTTACCACCGGCAATTTCTTTCACAATTTTAATATTTCCGGAAATTTGACTGAACAGGTCAACAGTATTACTTTCACAAGCATCAAGCACCGGCAGGTAATTCCAGCCTGTGGAAAGCATTACCGTACGATCGGATTGCATTTCCCCGGTAAAGGTTAGCTGTTGTTCCGTCTCCATTTTTATCATATATCCTGCATGATTGTTCCAGTTACCAATTGAATTTACTCCCGCATCGGGCCAGTAAACACCGTCAAAATCCTGAAGGATGACCAGTTCATCTACAACAGGTGCAAAGATGGCCTCAACATCGGGATCGCCAGGCGCCACAAAACTCGATATCCCGCTCCAGCCTTCGGCCAAAGTAATGGTAAATTCCACCGGGGCAATGCCAGTCCTTAAAATGTGGAATGCTACATCCCCGCCATTGCTTTCAATCAAAAAATTAACCGAATCGCTAACCTCATCAATGGGTTCATAAAATATCGAAAATGTGTAATCCTCTGCGCCAGACAGGATTGTAGTTAATTCAAAATCGGTGGTAAATTCAGTCCCTGTTAAAGATGAAATTGTGTTAAATATTAAATTATGATTGGCCCTGTTTGTTATTGTCAACGTTATCGTATCCACGGCACCAACAGCAATATTTTCATTAGCAATCATTGTATCAGAAACAGCCATCAGCAAAGGGCCGAAACTTGTGGTAGTTGGCAATGAGGCAGCCTTCCAGGCCATGATACCGCCCTGCATATTAACCACCCGGGTAAAATCCATCCCAAGCATCATATTATAGGTATTCACGCTCCTGCCCCCCGATCGGCAGTGTATCAGGTACATCTTGTGCCTTGGCAATGCATCAATCAACTCGTTGAAATTAGAAGCATAATAATTCCGGTTAATTGAACCCATCAGATGCTCGTAAAGGTATTCACCGGATGTACGCACATCCAGTATCACAAAATCAGGGTTGGTTGCATTGGCTTGCACCAGGCTGTCGCATTGATACACATTGTAATGCACCTGTAAAGTGTCCTGTGTAGCAGGGTAAACCGATTTAACCGGCCCGGCACAAAGCACAAAAACCGCGAGGAGCACCTGGATGATTGATTTAATTGAGATTTTCATTTTAATAAACGTTTTAGTATTGGACCTGATTAATTTTGAACAAAGGTATGTATTATCCTATTTACATTTGTAAATATGTTGTACATATTTTGTTGTTCAACCCGGTACCTAAATGCATGCAAAGGATTTTTGTCGGAATCATTAAAGCAAATAATAATGCAAAGGGCTTAGGGCAAAGCGCAGGATGCCAGGAGCAACCTAAAGCCGGAAACCTGCTTTCAATAACAAAATTTGGGCTATCCACATAACATTGGACGCAACTAATTATCAACTAATTATAAATTG
>JAOZRY010000253.1:1610-5580 GCA_029939965.1 Bacteroidales bacterium
AGGCGTTACTTGAAACCTGAAACGCAAGGGTTTAAATCCCTGACCAAAGGGAAGGGATGGAAACCCTGGTTGGTGGGGTGTTAAATCTGGTTTTGGCTTTTTCGTCCCGTTTTTCAATAAGCTCTCATAATGCATTTGTTGATTTCAAATCATTTTGTTTGCAACCCGGTAAGGGTTGTGGTATTGTAGTTTTATGATATTCAAAGTGGTAACAAAAACCCGGTACGGGTTTAGCTACTAATAACAACTCATCATACGAAATCAATACCAGGTAGCTCAACTCATACTGAGTTGTTAATAACCTCCTGTAATCACCTAAACTACAATACCTAAACTCATACTGAGTTTTTAAAATGGACAATCATGTTAAATTTAGAAAATGGAACGAAAACGTGCTTTTTTCGCTACAACTGTAATGGCCGGATAAACAGCCGAGTACGTTTTTAGAAAATCAAAATTTTAACACCCCATCTGGTTGGGTTCAGTGCCAGGGCCGCCATCCCCTCGTGCCTCGGGGATTGCATCCCTCCTGAAACCAGAAACCAACTTCCAATAACAAAAATTACATGAAAGTAACCTCTAAAAATTGTTTAAAAAATCATATACATTATCGCCTTTTTGCAGCCCAAGTTTTTTGCGCAGGTTATAACGGGCGGTTTTTACACTGTCGGGCGAAATATTTAATAGAGAAGCTGTTTCCTTAATTGTGAATTTTAATTTTATCAATGCACTCAGTTTTTGTTCGGAAGGTGTGAGGCGGGCGTTGATGTTGAGTAGGTTTGGAAAAAAATCACGGTTCACCTCTTCAAAATAATGTTTAAACAAATCCCAGTCTTCCTCTGCACGGATGCTCCGTTTTAATTGATGTTTTAAATTTTGTAATTCTTGTTTTGATTCAGGTGGGATTTGCCGGCTGAAGTTTGTCAATGATTTCGAGAGTTCGCCCAATAATTTGTTTTTCTGCATCATTTGTAAAGCTTGCGATGTTAGCTGCCGGCTTTTGTAACGCAGGTTTTCATCCAGTTTTTCTTTTTCGGCTTTTAATAATTCTTTTTCCAATCCGGCCCTTTTCCTTTTTTGGAAAAATACATAAATCGAAAGGGCCAACGCCAGGATTAGAAAGGTTATCCCGAGCCATAAAAGAAGTTTTATACGCTGGTCGGCTTTTTGTTTTGCCTTCAATTCCTCTATTTTTATATGGTTCTTCTCGTTTTCAAATTTAGCTTCAAGGTTGGCAATGGCAGTTTTTGTTTCTTTATTTACAATCGAATCTTTGATGGTAATATACTGTTCATAATTTTCCAGTGCTTCAAACAGGTTGCCCGTCTCTTTATTTACTTTATACAAATCGAAGTATAACTCCATTTGCAAATTCAAATCCTGGCTTTTATTTGCGCCCGACAACGAATTATTAAATGTCGCGATACTTTTTGCATATTTATTTTGCTTCGCATATAACCGTCCTAAACTGTGATAAATGCGGGTAGTTGCAGTAATATCAAGCGAATTGGAAAGCTCTAATGCCATTTCTAAGTAATAAAAGGCTGAATCCTGGTCAGCAAGCTGAAAGCCATAAATATTTCCGATATTCAAATAGCAACTTGCCAAGCCCATTTTCGAGTTTTCCAATAAGTACTCCGTTATCGACTTGCCATAATAGTATAATGCGCTATCGTATTGCCCCAGGTCTTTATATGTAATTCCGATGTTGTTGTATAGATTGCCTTTATTGTATTTTGTTTTGTTTGTATTGGCATGATAGAGTGCCTTTTTATAATACTCCAACGATTTATCATAATCACTCATCTCTGAATATAGAAGCCCGATATTATTGCAGGTAGAGATTATCCCGGAAAACCTATTTATAGATTCATGGATTTTTAGTGCTTTAAAAAGCGTTTCGATAGATTTAACATACCGGTCTGATTCACCGTAAATCCCTGCCAATATATTATACGATGTGGCCAAAGACAATGTGTCCCGGTTTTTGTTTTGCAGCCCTATTGCTTTAAGAACGTAATTTTCAGCATCATAAAACCTGGCTTGATAAAAATGGTAAATACCAAAATCCAAATATGATATGGCTTCAAATTTTTCATTGCCCATTTCCAATGCTTCTTCCTTGAGCAGGTTTGCGTAAAACAAACCGGTATCTGCATTATTACTTATGCTAATATCGAATAATTTATCCAGGATTTTTAACTTTTTAACCCCTGTCGATTTTGAAAGTTGTGCGGTCAAACTGTCCTTCGAATACTGTCCGAAGGAATGTGGCCCGAGCATTAAAAGGAGCGTAATAAAAAGGATCGATAGTTTTCGGTTTATCATATTTCATTGATTTAATAACGGAGAAAAGTAAATAATACACAAAATTACAGATTTTTCACCGCTGTAAAAACATTATCTTTCTGTTACTACCTATTTACTTGATAAACAGCATGAATACATTTTGAAACCTTACCTAAACCTTACCTGTTTTTTTAACATGCCTTACCTAAAGTTTACCTGTTTTATTTGGATGGACAGGATGCCCAAAGTATTTTCGCAAAGCAATTTTCAAAAATTAAATAATGATACTTATCAATTACATAAAACCATTCATAACAATCAATTCTGATAGTTTGATATCCGGAAAATTAGAAATTTTTGATATGGGGGACAATATTATTAAAAGCATGGATTTTGAAAACAGCATCTTCTTGAGCACAAAAGTATTTGTGAAGCAGGAGAGCAGTATCAGGGTTGTTTTATTCACCGAAAAGCAGAGACATCAAAAAGTTTTGTCAATTTAAGAATTATTAATAAACATCAAATATTTATATTATGAAAAAGTTCTTCACAGTTTTTACGGCAGTTTCCATCATTCTTTTCAGTTTAAGTTTTGATTTATGTTCGATTGCACAAACCCCGCCACCGCCAAATAATGGTAATGCCCCGGGTACTGGAAACAATCCTGTGGGTGGTGGTGCCCCAATAGGTGGAGGGGTATTTATTTTATCTGCTTTGGCGATAGTGTATGGTATTAGAAAAAAGCTACGAAAAAAAAATGTTGTGATACTTCTGGTTTTGGCAGCACCAATTGTTGGGTTTTCGCAAACAAACGGAGGGTTCAAGTGGATGGAAGGAATATCATCGGCAGTTTCTAACTATCCGGGCAGTGGCATTACAACCGATGATGTCGGCAATATTTATGTTACCGGTACCTGGTCGGGAAACGCATCGTTCGGAAATGGGGTATATTTATATAATTCGGGAAATAATGATGGTTACCTTGCCAAATATTCGAGAGACGGTAAGTGTTTTTGGGCCAAAAAATTTAACACAAATAATTTTGAAGCCAATGGGGTCGCTTTGTCGTATTATGACGGTGCCATATACCTCGCAGGTTATATCGACGGATCAACAACTTTCGGATCAATAAACCTTAATATTGCACGTGATTATGCAGTGTTTCTTGCTAAAGCTGATACAGCAGGGGATTTTGCCTGGGCGAAATCGTTTGAAGCAGGTTATGACAATTTGGATATAACACTTACTAATGATAATGCTGGAGATGTAATAATTGCGTTTTCGTTTATGGACACACTTTTTGTTGATAATTTATCCTATCCATCGTTGGGAAATACTGACATTTTTGTGGCAAAATATTCCAATTCGGGTATCAGGATATGGTCTTCTTCGTATGGAGATGATGATTCTGATTATTGCATGGGGGCAACAAACGATGAAGATGATAATATTTATATTACAGGGACATATTGGGGCCACACCAAAATTGGGGGCTATACTTTAACATCTGGCCTGGCAACTATCGAAACTTATTTTGCAAAGCTAAATCCAACCGGAGGTGTTGTGTGGGCAAAAAGAGCAGGGGGGACGCGAGAGTTAGGTTCTCAATCGATTGATTGCGATCAAAATGGTTCGATATATGCCACCGGAAGATATTGGGGCACAGCAACATTTGGCACAC
>JAOZRY010000935.1 GCA_029939965.1 Bacteroidales bacterium
CCCATCAACTGATGAATTTCATCCGGCAAATACCCTATTTCATCCCCTATGATTTTACACACCACACCCCAGTAATATTTGTTTTGGGCTTGGGACCGGGTAAGTTTTTTTTCTGGCCTGGCAGCGTGCCAGCATTTTTCAAGGAGAGGTTTTATCTCATTGGCAAAATACGCTGTTTTAGAAAACTTGACCCGGCTATACCATTGCTCGAATATTGAACACATCATCTACCTCTTGAGTTTATTAACAAGTTCATTAAGATTTTTGACAAACGCATGGATCTCTTTTTCTATAATTGATATTAATTTTTCATCTCTGGCAACTTCGATAATTAGCAATGGCAACCCTGGGCAAGCAGAGCAAAAATACCACAGTGGCCAGCCGGTCACATACAGACTCATTTGACATTGGAGTTTGTATTCTGTGGGCAGAACACCTTTGTCAAGATATTTAACTTGCGTAGCAGGGATGACACTTTTTAATTCAAGCCCTGCATCTTCTCCAATAATTAACCCATCCGGGCTGCAATGCCAACCAGGCCGGCCATCCGGGAAGATCAACGCCACCTCTTCAACTTGTTTCATAGCTTCAAGCTGAAAAGCCATTCTTGTTTGCGGTTCAAGTTCAATTCCGTTTTTCATATATTGATTAGAATATGGTTGCGGTTTCTGGCCAGTCAGGATTTCACCGGCCAGCGTATACATATATGCTGCTCTTTGAGTTGATTTTTTACCTGTCGATGTGATTATTTTTGGCAGACTACTGGCGCCAATTGACCCGAGGCGCAAAGAATGCCATTCTTCAGACCCCTGAATGCAACTCCTAACCACCTCCATTATGCAACCTCTGAAAAATCAAGCTCGATGGTTTGTTTAATCTTTTCAAAATCTTCAACGCTGGTTTTGAAAACGTCAAATTTATAATGCTCTTGGAATTCTTTTTTTGCTTTTGGCTCTGTCAGATTGTTCCTCTGGCAAAACCCGACCAGCCAATTTACATTTTCTTGGCCGATGGTGATTTGTTTTGCCGGTTCAGGCTCTTTTGTTTTGTTTTTGAAATACTCTGGATCGTCTTTGGCTGTTGGAATTTGAAAAAACTTTAGCAAAAAATAACGCTCAAAATATGTCAACGCGGCTCCTCCTGCCATGGCCGGGTCTGTCATATGTTTTGCCGTGACAAACCATGGAATTTTTATTTCATCTGAACTTTCGGCATCAACCCACGTATAAGTCATTTCTGCTTTAAAAAAAAATCCCATAGCGTTTGGATTGTTTTTTGTCGGAGCAGAAATTTGCTCAACAACTGGCTGGGAAAGTTGAGGGAAAAGTAGGATGTTGTGTTCGTCCATTTTGTCTCTAATTTTTTTCACTAACACCGCCGGATCAACATACATTGCGCCTTGATTTCCTCGTTCTGTTTTTTGAATATATTCAACAGCTTTTCGTATTTCTAAAAGCTTTTGCAAAAGTTTCATGGCCACCCCTCCTTATATAAAAATATTAACCTGCCCCTCTGTGAACTGAATATCTTCACTATCAACTA
>JAOZRY010000254.1:0-2243 GCA_029939965.1 Bacteroidales bacterium
CATAAGGGAGGTTCTATAAATGCGAATTTCTTCGTTGCTTCAAAGTTTTAAAATCAGGAGTTTACTTTTGTAAATGCGATGTATTGAGCTTGCCGAAATAACTGGGTTTAAAGACGAGCGTAACAGCCTGCCCCCGACACTTCGGGGAAGAAATCGGACATTATGGACAAACCCCTATTTAACCATCATTTTTCTTTTCCTCAATTGTTTTACGCTGCACTAAATAATCCCAAACTTCCGGGCTTTCCATAATATGTATTCTCCAACGCCAAAAGCTTAGTTCATCATTTTTCACCATCGCTAATGCTAAAAGATAATAAAGTTTCACCAAATCAGTTTCATTATCAATATTATTCCAGGCAGTATAACTAAGCGGAAATCCGTTCGAATGAGTATATTTAGATATATATTTCACCAATTTATTAGGGTCGGTAAGTTTAAAATAATCTTCACCTCTTTCGGTTATTCTATCTATTAGTTTTTTTAAGCCTTTTCCAACGTTTGAAGCTGATTTTTCAACACCGGAAAAACCTCTTTTTTGTAAATAAGCCTGTTCTAAAAAATATATTTCTTCTTCGGGTATTTTATTAATAACATTTTGTGGAATATATGATTTTTTTTCGGATTGTTTATCTTCCCTTTCTTTTATTTCCTGTGCTTCCTCCTTTTGTATCCGGCCTTCCTCTTGTTTTATTAGTTCCTTGCATTTTTCAATATTTTTGTAACATTCCTTTTCTGCCTCTTCTATTACTTGTACAATTTCTTCCTTTGTAAGTCCGGTATTTTTCAGAAACAATTCAATTAGTTCTTTTTTATCCTTTAACACCGATTTTCATGTATTACTTGTCCCTAATTTGTATATCTTGATTGAAATGCAAATGGCTAAACATTATCGAGATACGATTTGTAACTGTTTTATTTGTGGTATTAGATTAGGGGCTCAATGTTTTGCCCAAAGCCGCATGGTTCAGTTCATATTCGCAATGGGTAACACGAGAAATAAATCTCTCATTCTTGCGATCACTACACTCAATTTGGGAGAAACATAACCTGCTTTCCGATATCTTAAACCTCGACTTTACAACATTTCCATATTGGGGCGATGATGCTCACCTGGAAAATAACTTAAAAATAAGGAGGAAACATGTTTTATGATTCATCGAAATAAAACTACTTTTACTCTCTAAAAAAAACAAATACAACATTAACAAAACTTAGAATTATGAAAAATTTAAATTTAACTATTGTATTAGCAAGTCTTTTGCTTTTAACCTTTATGGCAAATGGACAAACCCGCAATTACATCCCCATGGTAAATGTGGAAACAGTGTGGTTTGAGACCTATAGTTTTATGCCCAGTCCCTATGGTTACAACAGTGCCGGCAAGGTTTACTTTCACGGTGATACCACTTTCAACAATAAGCAATATCAAAAGCTTTATAAGATATTTGTTGATGTTATGTGTCAGGAAATCATCGAAAATGTGCCATACTATTCCGGAGCTTTGCGCGAAGATACGCAAGCACAAAAAGTGTGGATTGTGGAGTGGGATGCAAATGATGAAATCCTGTTTTTCGACTTCACACTTGAAGTGGGCGATACGGTACCGGATGACTGTTATTTTAGCAGGGAATTTTCTCCGATCATTGTCAGTAATATCGATACCACCAATTTTTATGGTGGCGTTGATAGACGCAGATGGTCTTTTGAATACGAAGGGGATTTAGGATCGGTTGTGATAGAAGGAATAGGCAGCATTAATGGTTTGCTGGCAGGATATATATTTCCAATGGGATATTACTGGGAGCAACTGTTTTGCTTAGATGAACTGCAAGAATACCCTCCTATTCAGTCTGATTGTGTTTTGCCTTCGGATACCTGTGTTACTGTGGGGATTCCTGAACCTGAGGCAAAAGATGATTTTCTGGTATTCCCCAACCCGATTTCAAATTCTCAACAATTACACATACAAAAGTCAGGCTTGGATAGTTTTACTAAAAATACAACAATCAAGTTGTATAGCCTACATGGAGAAATGATATTTGAATCAAATTTTACGGGGAACTATTTTAACTTTGATCTCCATAACCCTTTAGCGGGACTCTACATTTTACAGATCATTACAAATAATAAAATTGTTACAAAAAGAATTATAATCCGATAAACTATGAAAAGAAATACAAAATTAGCATTAGGTGCTATTATGATCATTCTACTATGCCCATTTTTCTCAATCGGGCAAG
>JAOZRY010000254.1:2343-5575 GCA_029939965.1 Bacteroidales bacterium
AGGCAAGCATTATTAATCAGTTCAGGAAATATGAATATTTTAAAGGGTTAAAATGTGCACCTACAGGAAGCTTTAGTAAAGCAGGTGAACAGTATCAAGACTGGATTGAAGATTCAATTTCAAAACATCTCTTTATAATAAATTGCCTCTCCACGAAAACTCAGTATTCCCGAGTGCTCAATCCTCAAAAGGATGCCTCTTCTTAAAATCCGGTCGGTAATTTTCATAACTCTCCAAATCCTGTATCCAACCATTGTAGAAACCCAGATCGTAAAAAGCATCCACCACTTTTTTATATTCATCTTGATAGAGAGTCCTGTTTAATGGAGGGTAATTATTCACATTAAAAGTAGGGTGATACTGCGACATTAGTGAGATATGAATTGAAGTTGATATTTCTTCGGCCAAAAATCGAAGCACATCAATGCTGTTTTGTGCATGACCGGGCAGCACCAAATGTCTTATTAGAATTCCGCGTTCAGCAATGCCATTTTCTCTGGTTATAAGGCTCGATCCTTTTTGCCGGTACATTTCGCTGAAAGCCTTTTTTGCCACTTCAGAATAATCTTTGGCATCAGAATATTTTTGCGAAATAGTTGGATCGGTATATTTAAAATCAGGAAGGTAAACATCAACCAGCGGTTCAATTTCTTTCAGTGTTTCCACTTTATCGTAGCCATTAGTATTAAAAACAATTACCGGATGCAAACCCAGTTCATGTAGTGCATTTACAATAATTTTGAATTGCGGAATGAAGTGCGACGGCGAAACAAAGCCCACTGCTTCACAGCCTGCATCGAGGCAGGAAACTATTTGCGTTAAAACTTCTTTGAGTGTAAACCTTCTTGCAGCAAGAGGGTTTTCGTTATCGCTAATCTGGTAGTTCTGGCAATAGGTGCACTGAAGATTACAATGCCCGAAAAAAATATTGCAAATTCCATTCGGTCCACTTATGGGCGGCTCCTCTCCCCTATGGATGCAGATTGATGAGATGAAATATGATGCATCGCTTTTGCAATATCCCAGCTTATTCGAAAAACGGTTGGCTCCACAATTTCTGGGGCAGGTGGTGCAATGCTCCAGTTCGCGGAGGGGTAGCTCCTGGGCTGACACATTTAGTGAATTTATTTTATTCAGTAATAATTTATCCATAGCTTTTCATTTACACAATCAAATTTACATTTCAAATATTTTAGGTTAATAATTTTTACACTAAATTTGTAAAAAAAGAAAAGTATGATAGACATAGCTTTAAAATATAATATGCTTGATGAAAATGCCAGAAGTCAACTTAATGATTTCATTGATTTTTTGTTAAGCAAAAACAAGATGAAGGAAATCAATCTTTCTGAGTATTATAACAGGATTCAAACTGTTTCTCGATGGTCTGAGGAAGATGTGGCCTATTTACGTGAGCTTGATAATTATTATAATTGGAAAGTTGAGGAATGGTAATAGACACAAATATTTTCATTAAACATTTAAGGGCTGGGGATAAATCTAAGACCATTTTATCCAATTTGACGAAACAAGAACAAATCTTCATCACATCAATAAAAACACTGAACAAAAAACATTTTGATAGAATAGAAGGGCTTACCGTAAAGTAAAAGCAAAAAAACCTAACGGATTTTGAAAAATCTCGTTAGATTTCAGGCCATTATTCGCCAAAGATAAATGACAATAATGTGATTATTTTCACATTATCGGCAATTAAAATGTGATTTATTTTGATCAACCGTAATATCATTCATCCGATGAATTTCTTAACCTGCCCCTTTTTCTGGTTGATTACACCAGAAAATCCATTAACCTTATATTTATGATAGTAGAACATTAGGGCTGGCTCTTGAAATGTTTTTTTTTAATAAACAAAAAAAAATTGGCGGATAAAATATTTCATAATACTTTTGTACGCTTAATGTACTATTACTATAATGTATTATTAAATTAAAGAACTAAATATTATGAATAATGAGCAAATAAACAGAATTGAAGAAATGTTGATGGTTATTCCAACAAAGATGTGCCGGAACATGGATCAGCGGTTTGTAAACTTTATTCTTAAAGACCTATCGAAGGATTTGGCAAAGCATCACTTTATGGTTATGAAAATGCTCCAGGAAAAAGAAAAGTTTTATGTAACAGAAATTGTGCAAATGCTTGGGATAACAAAATCGCAAATGACAACGTCGGTTGACAAACTCCTAAACCTGGGATATGTTGAAAGGTGTGCAGACACAACGGACAGAAGAAAAATTTACGTATCCATTACAAAAGAGGGTAATAAAATTACAAATAAAATAATTGCACGAATAAAAGAACGCTTTTATGAAGACATTAAAGTGTTATCGCAAAATGAATTAAACGACCTTGAAAAAGGGTTAAAAGTATTAAATAAATTCTGTTCGTTAAGCGAACAATAAAAGAAAAGATAATTATTATGGCAAGAAAATTTGATAAAAGAATAGTCAACTTAAAAACACAGAACGAACATATACAATTGTTTATTAAACATTCGAATGCTTTTGTGGAAGCTCAATTAAATCCGGTTATCAGCAAGTCGTTTAGCGAAAGTGTGAGTTTAGCAATATCGCAAGTAAATGGCTGTAAACTGTGTAGTTATACTCATGCCAAGAACGCCCTAAAATCGGGTATGAGCCAAGAAGAAGTTGATTTTTTAATGACCGGCGAAGGTTTTGATAATGCGCCAAAAGAGCAATTAGAGGCTTTACTGTTTGCTCAGCACTATGCCGATACAAAAGGAAATCCAGACCCTGCAACAAAACAAAAACTTACCGACACTTATGGCGAGGAGAAAACAAAAGATATTATGGCAAGTATTCTGATGATGAATTTAACAAATCTTCACGGTAATACAGCGGAAGCATTAGGGCTTCGGTTTAAAGGTAAAGCCGTTGAGTATAGTAACTTTTGGCAAGAAATTGCAGTTACAATAAACTTTTTTAAAGTAATGCCGGTAATTCTTTATAAAATGTTGAAGTATAAACTTATAGGAACAAAAAGAGACAGATTAGTATCTGTTAATTAATTAATTAATTAAAGAAAGTCATTAAAATGAGCGAAGAACAATATTGTGGTTTAACGTTGATGGTGAGCAAAATGGCAAAAATAAACACCAAAATATTTTTAAACTCGGAGAGTATAGAAATTAAATAGCAACGTTATCTTGAATGAAATTCGACAGTTAGGGCTTGCTTTTGTAAATGCG
>JAOZRY010000255.1 GCA_029939965.1 Bacteroidales bacterium
AAAAACTGTTTTTGAAAATGAAGAATTGATATTTTTTTTGTTAACCTGCTTCAGGATTTATATCTTAGCCGCACAAAAATTAGTGAAGAATAACAAAAAATATTTATGAGTATGAAACATACATTACATTATGATGATCAGCATCAATTAGTTGTGCAGACTATTATTGGGCTCTTTACAACAGATGAAGCTAAGCAAATGGGAAAGTCATACATTGATTTGGTCAAAGGGAAACCGTTTCGCCAAATAATTGTGGATTTACGTGTTGCCGGGAAAATGGAAAATCGCGAAACTCGTTCAATAGCAAATGATATGCTCAATGCAGCTCAATTTTCGGATGTAGCATTTGTTGGCGCTACTGCAGCACAACGTATGATTGCTAAAGTATTGATGAAGTTAGGTTCGCTAAAGGCTGATTCAAATTTTGTAAAGGATATGGAGGAAGCGTACAACTGGCTCGAAAAAAGGAGAAAATAATTATGAATGAAACTGGTAATATTAGAAGAGTAAAAGAAAGAATTGATCATATTGAAGATGTACTTGCTTCGGTAGCAGCCGGAAATATGGATGCACGTGTAAATTCTGAAACTGAGGATGATTTAAGTGGTATCGAGGCTGCCCTCGATTTGCTTATCGACGATTTGACCGATGAGCTTAAGCAGCGCGAACAAATGCAAAAAGAACTCGAAACCAAGCTCTCGAAAATTCAGGATCAACAAAAAACAATTTTTCAACAACAGGAAGATTTATTGGAGCTTTCGAGTCCTGTTTCCAAAGTTTGGGACAACGTACTTATACTTCCGGTAATTGGTACTCTCGATAGTCAGCGTACCCAGATAATGATGGAAAACCTGCTCGAAAAAATTGTTGAAACCGGATGCACAATTGCCATTCTCGACATTACAGGTGTTCCAACAGTTGATACACAGGTTGCAAACCATTTACTCAAAACGGTAACTTCGGCACGTTTACTTGGTGCCGAATGCATTATATCTGGTATCAGCCCGGCAATTGCTCAAACCATTGTTCATCTCGGTATCAATTTATCGACCATCAAAACCAAGGCAACACTACAGGATGCCATGATATTTGCAATGAAACAAAATAAACGATTTGAAGAAGCAAAAGCACAATCGTTATTTACTGATACTGACGAAAACGAAGGGCTATGAAAATAGATTTGCACGAGAAAAGGATTCCAATAATAAAGATTGGAAATTTTTTAATTGTTTCTATTCAGATAGATATGCACGATAAGCTGGCCATCCAGCTGCAGTCGCAGATACTTGAGGAAATTGAAAAGACCGGAGCAAAAGGTGTGTTGATTGATATCTCAGTATTGGAAATGGTAGATTCATTTATAGGGCGTATGCTATCAGGAATGGCATCCATGGCAGCTGTTATGGATGCAGCTGTTGTTATTGTTGGTATGCAACCGGCGGTGGCTATTACTCTTGTTGAACTGGGGCTTGAAATGCCCGGAGTAGATACGGCTCTGAATATGGAAAATGGAATGGAGATGTTGGAGAAGCGGCTCAAGGATGGGGAATATGGTTTATAACAGGATTGTTAGGTATGCTTGAACTTACATCAGATAAAAGCTGGGAAGAACTTGATAAATTGTCTCTTACAACGGAACATGACATTGTAAAAGCACGACAGGTTATCAGGTATCATGCAAAGCAATTGCGCATGGGAATTGTTGATCAAACCCGGATTACAACCGCTGTTAGTGAGTTGCTTCGCAATATGTACAACTATGCCGGGGGAGGTGAAATATTGATACAGGCAGGTTTTGTTGACAATAAAAAGACATTGATTATAACTTGTACCGATCAGGGGCCTGGAATCGACGACCTGGAATTGGCTATGAGCGATGGATATACTTCGGGTATGGGAATGGGGTATGGTTTACCGGGTGCCAAACGTTTGGTAGATAGATTTGAGATAAAAACAGAAATTGATAAGGGTACTGTTATTAGGCTGATGAAATGGAAATAAATCGAAAAAATATAATAAGCTTACCTATCGAAAACGAATCGGATGTAGGCGTGTGTCGACGCAAAGCGGTAGGCTTAGCTAACCAAATGGGTTTTGATGAAGTGAAGACGGGAGAAGTCGCTATTTTGATTTCCGAATTGGTAACCAATGTGCTTAAACATGGTGGTGGAAATGGGAAAATCGTGATCTGTCAATATGAAAATGGTGATCGAAAAAAGGCGATCGAAATATGGTGTTGCGATTCGGGTAATGGTATTAAGGATATTCAAAAAGCGATGCAAGATGGTTATACAGCAAGGAGTACACTTGGGCTCGGGCTTGGAACTATCAGGCGTTTTTCGGATGAGCTGGAAATAAATCCGGCATCATCGTTAGCTTTTAAAGAAAATTATTTTTCGGGAAACCATAATCTGAAACATTGCATACGCTCCTTAAAATGGATGCCTGAAAAAAGTTGGGTTGGAACCAACAGCAAACTGAATATAGGTGCTGCTTCGCGTTGCCATCCTACAGAGCAATTAAACGGCGATGCATACCTCGTAAGCAATGTAAATGCACATTTATGCCTTGCCGTGGTTATTGATGGGCTTGGTCATGGAAAAGAGGCTAACCTTGCTTCGGAATTAGCAAAAGAGAGCATTTTACTAAAGCCCGACCTACCCTTGGATAGTTTAATGAAACATATCCACAACAGCATTCGTGGAACACGGGGGGCCGTTGTTGGTTTAGCACGAATTAACACCGAAACTAATAAGCTGGAATTTTCTGGGATAGGCAATATCGAAAGTTTTGTGATGACATCCAATGGAAAAAAAACTCTTCTGTCGTTTGGTGGTATAATGGGGCATAATATGCGTACTCCCCGATTATTTGAACTCGATTTTGTCCCCGGCAACACCCTTTGTATGTATTCCGATGGTATTACTTCGAGATGGAAAATTGAAGATATAAATTGGAATGACCCTCCTCAAAAAAATGCAGAATATCTTTTAAACAACTATTCAAGGTCTAATGATGATGCTACCGTTCTTGTCGTCAGCTACGCTTCATAATGTAGGCGAAATCCAGATTCAGTTCGAGTCGGACGTGGTTAGAGCACGTTCCCTTGGCTCTATGCTTGCCAAGGAATTGCATTTCGATAATACCACCTGCATTAGAATAGGAACAACCGTTTCGGAACTTTGCCGAAACATGATAGAGCATGCAAGTGGCGGAAATCTCAAGTTTAGTATTGCTGTTCGAGACAGTGAATCGGCAGGTATTGTTCTTGTTTTTTCTGATCGTGGCAAAGGAATTAAGGATTTGGAGCAAATTCGATCTGGCACATACCAATCTAAAACCGGCATGGGCGTTGGGTTGAGTGGTTCGCAGAGATTGATGGACGATTTTCATATCCATTCTAAACCCGGAAAAGGAACCACCATTACAGCTGCCAAATGGTTGCCACGTTTTGCAAATATCATCGACAAAAACAGGATTGATAGTATTCAAAAAGCATTTGTAAAAACTATCGAACGTGGTGATTCCAGTATGGTGGATACCATTAATTCACAAAACAACGAACTTTTATATCTCCTGAAACAACTTCAGGAGCGTAGCAATCAAATCGAAACCATCAACCATGAATTAGAGGAAACTAACCGTGGAGTGGTGGCTCTGAATAGCGAATTGGAGGACAAAGCTACGGCTATCGAAAAAGCCAAATTTGAGGCCGAGGAGGCAAACAAGGCTAAAAGTGAATTTTTGGCCAACATGAGCCACGAAATTCGCACTCCCATGAATGGAATTATCGGGATGCTGGAGTTGGTTTTGCCCACAAAGCTAAACGAAGAACAAGTTCAGTTTCTTAAAATGGCTAAGGATAGTGCCGATGTATTGCTGAGTTTGTTAAATGATATTCTTGATTTTTCAAAGATCGAAGCCGGCCAGCTCGAACTGGAAGATATAGATTTTCGTGTGCGTGATGTTGTTGAGAGTGTGTCGGATGTAGTGATTCAAAAGGTCGAAAATAAAGGCCTTGAACTAAATGTGATGATTAAAAAAGATGTTCCGGCATTTTTAATTGGCGATCAGGTAAGATTGAGGCAGGTCATTATTAATTTGGTTGGGAACGCTTTGAAATTTACCGCTGAAGGCGAAATAAATATCATAGTAAGCAACAATTCAAAATATGTTCAGACTGACAATCCGATACCAGAAAATGAATTTGAGGTATTATTTGCCATAAAAGATACAGGAATTGGGATTCCGCCGGAAAGGCAGCAAAGTATATTCGAGAGTTTTTCGCAAGCTGATGCTTCTACTACACGCAAATTTGGTGGAACCGGTTTGGGGCTTACCATTTGCAAAAATCTGGTTGACCTGATGAATGGCGAAATATGGGTAAAAAGTATAGTTGGAGAAGGAAGCACATTCTATTTTACAGCAAGATTTAAACAATCGAATATTAATATAGAAGAGACTAAAAGGGTGCCTGAAAAGGTGCATGGCCTTAATGTTTTGGTGGTCGACGATAACGAAACCAATCGGATTATTCTTCTTGAAACTTTAAAAACTTTTGGTTTTAACCCTGATATTTTTGAGTCGGCAAAGGATGCGTTACAGGCTTTTAAATCCCAGAAGTATGGTACTTATGATTTGATAGTATCTGATTTTCAAATGCCCGAAATGAATGGGTACGAAATGATATGTGCCATTCGGGAAACAAGTAAAATTCCGGCAGTGGTTTTAACATCCGTAGGGATTTGGGGCAGGAAAAATATATTTAAAGAGCTTGGTAATGTAATATATCTGGCAAAACCTGTGAAACAATCTGTGTTGTTAGAAAGTATAATGAGCCTTCTCGGTGTTTCGGATTTTAAGAAGAAAGAGGAAAAAGTAGATGGTAAAGAAGCCTCTCTTGCAAGATTACAATCATTGCCTGATAGTACCCGGATTCTGCTTGTAGAAGATAATTTTATCAACCAGAAAGTTGCCACTTCTCTAATCCAAAAAACCGGTATTAGTGTTGATGTTGCCAGTGACGGTCTGGAAGCTCTGAGAGCAGTTCAGGATGTTGATTATTCGCTGGTTTTTATGGATGTTCAAATGCCTGGTATGGATGGTTTGATGGCTACAAAAGAAATTCGTGGTGCACTAAAAATGAAGGATTTGTTGATTATAGCCATGACAGCCAATGCCATGAAGGGTGATAAGGAGAAATGTCTTGCAGTAGGGATGAACGACTATCTTTCAAAACCTATTAAACCAGAAGAGTTGTTCGGGATTCTTGAAAGCTGGCTGTTGAAGAAAACGAATTAGCCATAATTTCCTAACTCATATCCAACGTAATATTAGTGTTGTATTTATACAGAGGTATAGGCTCTTAATTTGCAAAACTAACCAACATGTTTTTTAAATTTTTTGTTGTCAGTTTCCCGCTTTGCGGTTTCAATAATAAATCGTAAATCAAAAATTGAATTAAAATCTCACTCTATGTTAAAAGATAAGGGCATGTTCATTTTATATCTTACCGGAATTCCATAACGCAAACCCGGATTCCATCTCGGCATTTGTTTAGT
>JAOZRY010000256.1 GCA_029939965.1 Bacteroidales bacterium
AAAACAGAAACAACATTTTATATGTATCTTAAAAGACATATTGACAGTGAGTTGAGAGCATGGAGCAAATCCTCAAGAAAAAAGCCGATATTATTACGGGGAGCCCGGCAGGTTGGTAAAACCGAATCGGTTCGCAATTTGGCAAAACAATTTAATAATTATCCCGGTAGAAGTTAAAGCCGGTACCAAAGGGGCGATGCAAAGTATGTACTTGTTCCTTAACGAAAAACAAAGAAATACCGGCATAAGGATTTCGACCGAAAACTTTTCACATTATAATAATATTGACGTTTATCCTTTATATGCCGTTTCAAATATCCTTGCAGCAAAATAACTACAAACGGAAAGCCTGTAGCCGCCCAAATTCAGAACGCACTAATTTTAAATTATTTTGGAAAACAATCGTAATTTTAAAAATTGAATTTCTGAAGTAAGTGCTTGTTATGAAATAATATGGCTATTCAGGTGAGTTGAAAATATGAGTGCGCCTTTATTTTTTGTATTTTGATTTCTTATGATGAAAATATGAAAATGAATATTTCATTAAAAAAAAGTAGGGTAAAATAATAGTTGTGCGGTATGTAAGTGTTAAACCGTTTTTCTCACAATTTAAAATTAGAAAACATGAAAAGTATCCAGTTAAAATTAGTTATGATCGCATTTTTAAGTTTTGCATTTGCAATAAGCTCTTGTAAAAAAGATGAAAATTCACAGATCGAAATCACCGACACCAGCACTTCGCAGTACGATGCCCTTGCCGAAAGTATTATTACCGATGTTGGAGACATGATTGATGAAGCCTACAATTTGAGTTTGGGTAATTATAAATCAACCGAAGATGATACTATTATTTTGGGGCCATGCGCTACCATTACACTCGACACAGTGGTTTTTCCTCATGAGTTAATCATCGACTTTGGCGAAGAAAACTGTTTATGCAGAGATGGCAGATACCGCCGAGGAAAAATAATTAATACATTCACAGGCCGGTATCTTGAACCGGGAACAATTCTTACTCATAGTTTTGATGAATACTTCGTAAACGACAACAAAGTAGAAGGAAGCAGGGTGGTTACCAATATGGGCTATAATACCAACGAAAATCTTTATTTCACCATTGAAGTTGAGATACTTATTACTTTGGCTGAAAAAGGTGTAACATTTGGCTGGAATGCTTCCAGAGTTCGCGAGTGGGCCGAAGGTGCAGATACACCACAAAGATGGGACGATGTGTTTTTATTAACCGGAACTGCCGAAGGTATTCGCCCATCAGGACTAAACTGGACACGCGAAATTATTATTCCGTTGCGCAGGGAAGTTAGTTGTAGGTATATTGTTTCGGGTTCCGTTCAAATTGAACCCGAAGGAAAACCGGTAAGACTGCTCGATTACGGCGATGGCGAGTGCGATAATATTGCCACTGTTACTATTAATGGGAAAACATTTACAATCTATCTTCGATAATTATTATTAACCCGAACACTTCCGGTGAATAGCATCGGAAGTGTTTTTTTTAACATTTAACTTTATAGAATATTTTCTACATTTACAAAACTTCTTATTGTTCGTTGCTGATTTTATTATTGGCATATAATTTTTGTTCTTATAGAATAGCAAATGCAGAATAGTAATGAAGATTTTATCTTGATAAATAATAACATCATAACGGAATTATCTTTTGACAAAGACACAATTCAGGGAAATATTCGACAGTCATTTTGATACAGTGCGTAATTATATTTTTTATCGCTCTGGCGATCAGGAGTTGGCTACCGACATTGCACAGGAAACATTTATGCGTGTATGGGAAAAGCAACTCTTACGAGAAAAATCAAAGATGAAAGCGTTGTTGTTTAAAATTGCCGGAGATATTTTTGTGAGTTCATATCGCAAAAAGAAAATAGAATTGAACTTTAAACTGAACCTGAAGCCTTCGGCAGATTTTGAAAACCCTGAGGAGAAAATGAAATTTAATGAACTACAAAATAACTACCAGAAAGCATTGAGAAAATTACCCGAAAAACAGAGAACGGTATTTTTGATGAGCCGCATGGATGGAATGAAGTATTATGAAATAGCAGAAGCACTAAGTTTAAGTGTTAAAGCGGTAGAAAAAAGAATGAAACATGCTCTGGCATATTTTAAAAAAGCATTGAACCGGTAAATGAGCGACAACTACAAACATATCGAAAATCACAATTCATCGGAAAAGGAAGAACTATTATTCTTTTCGAATGTTGAGATACCTTACGAAACCGATAAGCAGGATGTTTGGAAAATAATTGAAAGCAAAACCGGGGAAAAGCCGGCAGGTAAAAAAATTAGTTTTTTAACTCGTAACAAAATAACTGCCATTGCCGCCACTTTACTTTTGTTAATCGGATCGTCGCTTATTATGCGGTTTTACACCAAAACCATATCCACCCCAAAAGGTGAACATCTTACCGTTTATTTCCCCGACAAATCTAGTGTTAAACTCAATGCCCAAAGCTCAGTGAAATATTTTCCTTTTTGGTGGCGGTTTTCGCGCAGCATTCAGTTTACCGGCGAAGGCTACTTTAAAATTGCAAAGGGCAGCAAACTTGAGGTTGCATCAAGCAATGGAAAAACCATTGTACTGGGCACTAGTTTTAATATTTACAATCGCTACAATTTGTACAAAGTTACCTGCCTTACCGGGAGAGTAAAGGTTGTTTCAACAAGCAACAAAGAGGCCATTCTCACGCCCGATTATTATGCTGAGATAGATCAATACGGAAATATTTCGGTAAACAAACCCGACAAGCCCGAAGCCGTTACCGATTGGGTTAATGGCATGTTTAGCTTTTCGTCGGAACCATTGGAGTACGTTATCCGCGAAATAGAAAGACAATACAATATTTCCATAACCATTTCAGGCAACCTGAATCATTCATATTCCGGATACTTTCCGAAAAGTATGGAAATCGAACAAATTCTGAATTTGATATGTAAGCCATTTGGCCTTACTTTTGTAAAAAAATCGGAAACCGAATTTCTGATTTTTCAAAAGTAAGATGAGTGTATCGCAAAATCGGAATTTTCATAGCATTAATATTTTTGATAAACCTGTTTGCCATCGCACAGCAGGAGATTAAAGTTGAAGCTAAAAACAAGCCTCTCAACAAACTTCTGCTTGAGGTAAGCAACAAATATGGAGTGCAACTTTCATTCAACGATAAAATGCTATCTGATTATTCGGTAACCATTAATCAATATTTTGATAGTCCAAAAAATGCATTGTCCGAAATTTTAAAGCCCTTTCCATTGGTTTTGGAGCAAAGTGGCGGAGTATTTATTATTTATGCTAATCTCCCGGCAAAATATAAAAATATGATATATCGTCTGGCAGGGCAAGTTCTGGAAACAGGCACCAATGAGCCGCTTCCTTATTCGCATGTTATCATTAACGGCTATCCGATGGCCACCGACCTGAAAGGTGCTTTTGCTTATCGTTCAAATGATGACAGTATTTTTTCGGTAAAAGTTTCGCAACTTGGGTATTATATTCTCGATACAATTCTCGATACCCAAAATTATCATAATCTGCATTTATCACCTTCGGTTATTGGGCTTAATGAAGTGGTTATTACAGATAAGATTATTGAGAAATCAACCCAAATTGGCGACCAGCCAGGCGTTGAAAAGCTAAATCACAAAACTGCATATTTCTTGCCCGGGTTTGGCGACAATTCCGTTTACAATCTGCTACGGCTGCAACCGGGCATTTTGGCATCGGGCGAACAAACCAGCGAACCAATTATCTGGGGTGGTTATTCCGGCCATAGCAAGGTTATGTTTGATGGTTTTACAATTTACGGGTTAAAAAACTTCAATGATAATATCAGTGTTTTTAATCCATTAATTACCAAGAGTATCAATGTTTACAAAGGAGGATATGATGCAAAGTATAGCGAAAGGGTAGGGGGGATTGTTGATGTAACCGGCAAAATTGGAAATAACCAAAAGGCTGCGTTTGAATTTTGTGTAAACAACATGACAATAAATGGAATGATTGAAATACCGGTTGTAAAAAACAAAAGTTCATTTCTCGTTTCTTTCAGAAAAACCTATTACGACTTGTACAATCCACGAAAGCATAACATTTTCGGAAGACAAAATCAGCCTTCCGACACAAGTAGTTTAATTAATTTGAATGTAATTCCCGATTATGTATTTGGAGATGTAAACATTAAATATTCGGCACGTATCAATGAAAAGGATATATTTTATATCAGCCTTTATGGTGCTAAAGATGATTTTTCATACTCAATTAATGAACCTTTAAAATTTGTAAGTTTTATTAAAAATACCAGCGAAGTAATAAAGCAAGGCGGAGGATCAATGTTTTATGGCAAATCATGGGTTAACGGAAACACTACCAATTTTTTGATCTCTTTGTCGGATATGAAATCTGAATTTAATAATATTCGTGGCACTGAAAATATACAGTTTAATTACAGAAATATCAAGCAGAATTTAACAAGTAAGAATCAGGTGGATGAACTTAATATAAGAATCGACAACCGTTTTGCTGCAAAACAAAACCAAACGTTTGAATTTGGTGGCGGATTATTTTTTAACCGAAGTACTCTGGTCGAAGATACCTTTAATGTAGAAATGGTAAATTTTGATGATAAAGCATCACGTACATTTCTCTATTTTCAAAATCTCGTATCAAATAAGAATGGAGCTAATTATAAGGTTGGATTGCGGGTAAATTATGCAAATAACATTAAAAAGATGTATATCGAACCAAGGGTTTCGGCATCAATAAAAATTGCAGATTATTGGAAAATAAACGCTGCGTGGGGGCTGTACAATCAGTATTTGGTTAAAGCATCGGTGGTTGATGAATTTGGAAATTACAGATATATCTGGGCTATAAGTAATGCGGAGGATATTCCGGTTGCTCATGCAATACATTATGTGCTTGGTACTTCGTGCCATTTTAATGATTTTACGTTTAGCTTCGAGAGTTTTTATAAAAACACAAATGGTATTTCGCGCTATATCTATTCAAAAAAATATGAAATCGAAGATGTTTTTCAAGGTAAGAGCCGCAGCTATGGAATTGATGTTATGCTTCAGAAAGAATATAATGGGCATCAGTTCTGGATAGCTTATACGCTAAGCAAAGTGGAGGAGCATTTCGATTACCAGATACAGGATATTTACCGGCTGGCACCTCAGGATCAGCGTCACGAACTCAAAATTGCGGCACTCACTGATTTTGATCCCTTCTTTATTTCGGCCAATTATGTGTTTGGTTCCGGGTTTCCTTCAGGAGTATTTCTATCAACAGGCGTAGAGCAAAATCATTTTTACAGCCGATTAGATGCATCGTTCATTTATAAGTTTCTCGATAAAAAAATTAAAGGAGAGGTGGGTTTGTCCATTTTAAACGTATTGAATACCCAAAATCTAAAATATGAAAACTTCGAACGTATTCCTGCCGTTCAAACCAGCACTATAAATATCTACACCGAGGCTATCCCATTTACTCCGGCATTGTATTTAAAGGTTTCGTTGT
>JAOZRY010000936.1 GCA_029939965.1 Bacteroidales bacterium
CCTCATCTCTGGCTATACTCCCAGTGGGAGAAGGGAGTTGATCTTCATCCAGTTTTGTTTTAGGAGAAGGGGGATTGCCAAAATTAACGATATCATTAAGAACCACATCTGTGTTTTCAAATACCTTTTCATTTCTAAAACGTAAAACGTTAAATCCTAATGAAGTCAGGTATTTTTCTCGTTTTGTGTCTTTCTTTATTTGTTGCGGGAAATCATGTACACTGCCATCAAGCTCAACAATAAGTTTTTTTGAATGGCAATAAAAATCGACAATGTAATGCCCAATTTGGTGCTGCCTTCTGAACTTTAATCCATCTAATTTTTTATTTCTTACCAGATTCCACAATAGCTCTTCTGCCTTAGTTTGTTTTTTTCTTAATTCTCTTGCTTCCTTTAATAATCCTGAAAATTCAAAATTTGCCCGGTAAGTTACAGGGGGTTTGCTTTTCTCCCTATGGGCCAAACTAATTTTCCCACCCCTGTTGTTTTCCTCCCCTTGGGAAGAATTAAAGGAGGGTTGAAGAATTCTAATCCGCTTCATCGCTTTCTTTACTGCAAAATATTGCTGATAACGAGCCACTTTTTTTTCTCCATTATCAAATAATACGAAACTAAAAACAATATCAAATAATCGCTTGGGACTGCACAAACCATAAAGGTATTCGTCTTGCACTGTTGTTTGTACGTCTGCATTTTCTAGTGCATCAAAATATTGTCGTACATATTTGAATCGGTCTGAAAATAATTTGTTTTTCTGCTCTGGTGTTAATGGACTATTCTTTAACTCGAAGAGCTTGTTTTTATGGGCGTTTTCTTCAGTTTTAGTTTCGAATTTTTCTTGCCATTTCGACCAAAATTTCTCGGGTGTTGAATTTGTTGCGTAACTGGCTTCTTGTGTGGCTAAACTTAATGTAAGCTGCGAATACACATATAATTGCCGGATACCATCTTCCTGCTGATTTCGTAAATGTTGACTTATTGCCTGTTTTAAAGGCTCTTTCATGTCAGGTCGTTTACATTCGATAATGCAAAACGGAATACCATTTACGAACAAAACCAAATCAGGTCGGTAATGCTCTTTGCTTGTGCTACGCATTACGGAGTATTCTTCGGTTACATGAAATATATTATTCTCAATATTTTTCCAGTCGATGTATTGAAGTGTGAAGCTTTTTTTATCACCATCAATACTTTGTTCCAGAGCTTTCCCCAAAGTAATTAAATTATAGGCTGTTTCACTGGCATGGATATACCCCTCGTTCATGGGCAATTCTTTTAACGCAAGAATGCCACGTTCGATATTGTCATCTGTAAAAATGCTTGTTTTGTTGGCACTTACTTTAATGCTGTTAATCTCTTTCAACTGCTTGCGTAAAACCTCTTCCAAAAGTACATTAGTGGTTTTACCCCCACGCAGTTGCAATCCCTCTTCTGGTGTAAGATACCGATAGCCTAAATTCTGCAATAATTGTAAAGCAGGTATCTGACTAATGTGGTCTTCTTTAAAGCTTGGTGTATCCATGTTTTAACTTTTT
>JAOZRY010000937.1 GCA_029939965.1 Bacteroidales bacterium
TTTACGAAATCCGCTATAGCGGAAAAATGGCAGCCTTCCTCCGGGGATTCCGGGCTATATACCTCGGTGTGTTTTTTAATGTAATTGTAATGGCTTCCGTTTCGCTGGCGCTAATAAAAATTGGTGCAGTAATGCTAAACTGGACACCCGTAAAAACCTTACTTGTTGCCATGACCATAACCATGGTTTATAGTACTCTTGGCGGGCTACGCGGAATATTATTAACAGATTTTTTTCAGTTTGTAATTTCGATGATTGGTGCTGTGGGAGCAGCCGTTATAATTATTAACATGCCCGAAATTGGTAGTTTAAATGCTTTGGTAACCAACCCAAATGTAATCCCAAAATTAAACCTGCTACCCGATTTCACCAATCATGAGGAGTTAATTACTTTGCTAATTTTGCCCCTTGCGGTACAGTGGTGGAGTGTGTGGTATCCTGGTGCCGAACCCGGTGGTGGTGGATACATTGCCCAGCGCATGCTTTCGGCACGTTCGGAAAAAGGAGCACTAAAAGCAACTATGTTTTTCAACGCCGCACATTACGCATTACGCCCCTGGCCCTGGATTGTTGTTGGGCTGGCTTCATTAATCATTTTTCCCGATTTAGCATCCATGCGAAACCACTTCCCGGAGGTTGATCCATCCATCATAAAACACGATTTCGCCTACCCTGCCATGCTCAGCTTTTTGCCAAATGGTTTCCTCGGACTGGTTGTAGCTGCACTTATTGCCGCTTTTATGTCAACAATTTCCACACATCTCAATTGGGGATCATCGTACATAGTAAATGATTTTTATAAAAGATTTCTTAAGCCGGATGCCTCCGATCGCGAACTCGTTTTAACCGGTCGAATTTCAACCGTTGTACTTATGATTGTTACCATTTTGCTGGCCTTACTTTTGAGCAATGCCTTACAGGCTTTCAATATTTTGTTGCAAATAGGTGCAGGAACAGGACTCATATTTATATTAAGATGGTTTTGGTGGCGCATTAATGCCTATAGCGAAATTACTGCAATGATCGTTTCTTTTATGGTGGCACTCTATTTTCCGTTTGTTCATCCACACACCGGACTTCCAGAGGTAAGTACCGCCATACAACTAATTATTGGTGTGGTTTTTACAACCATTATCTGGATAACAGTTACATTTTTAACTCCTGCCGAAAATAAGGATACCCTAAGGAGTTTCTACAAATTGGTTCATCCGGGTGGCCCAGGTTGGAAAAAGATTATTGAAGAAGCAAAATTTGAAAATATACAATTAGAAACAAAAAAAACCAAAGGCTGGGATGTACCTACCGGAATTATTTGCATGATATTGGGATCGCTGGCTATTTACAGTACATTGTTTGCAACAGGCAACTGGATATACGGAAGATATTTATCGGCCTCATTACTAACTTTGGTTACAATAATTTCTACGATTTTACTAACTAAAACATGGAGAAAGCTAAGTTTTGAGTAAGCGATTAACTTCAGACTTCGTCAGTCTCTACTTACTCTGCGTTGCAGTCAAATTTTTATTTCCTCA
>JAOZRY010000257.1 GCA_029939965.1 Bacteroidales bacterium
TTCTAAGTCTCATTTTTTTGGAACACTTAAAATACCGTCGCCGTTTTTATCTTCACCATCAAACCACCATCCTTGTATAATTTCTTATTTTTGATTTATAAGCATTAATTTTTTACAAAGTATAATCAAAATAGTAGAAGTTGAATTATTTATCAAATGATATTTGCTTTTTATGCACTGCAATAAGTTTTCCCAGGTGCATCTTTTGTACATTAGTTCTACTTCTGAATTTATTTTGCAAGGCTGCTTTAATTTTTAGATTCTACTTGACAAAAATAGAGTCTTAAATAATATTTTAACTAATACCATGTAGCAGATCTGATTTATGTTTATTCGTTTGCCACACAACAAACCATGAAAGAATTTATGCTGCGTAGTTATTCTTTTATAAAAATCGAAATAGGGATAGGCTTTCTGTCTTTTTGTTCAACCACAAAATAATATGGGGGGTATGGTCATGTTAAAGAAAACTTTTTTAGTAACATTGGTTATGGCTGTTTTTATTGCCGGGCTCTTTGTTCCAGGTTTTGTTCTGGCTAAAGTTGAAGGTGATACCATAATTTTAGGCGCTGCAGTCTCTCTTACTGGAAAATATTCCACAAATGGCAAGCATACAAAGAATGGCTATGAACTTGCTATTAAAAGAATAAATAGTAAAGGCGGAGTCAAAGTTGGAGGCAAGTCATATAAATTTAAAATTATTTATTATGATGATGAATCTAATTCCGGCCGGGCGGCTCAACTTGCTGAAAGACTCATTAAACAAGATGGTGTTCAGTATATGCTTGGACCATACAGTTCGGGTTTAACTAAAGCCATGGCGCCAATAACCGAGGAAAACAAAATTCCTATGGTTGAAGCAAATGGTGCATCAAGATCACTGTTTACAAAAGGATACAAGTATTTATTTGCAGTACTATCCGCAGCAAATCAATATCTTGAAGTTGCCATTGATCTGGCTGTTGAAAAAAATGGTGGTAAACCAGTAAAGATCGCAATGGCATTTGAACAGGACGCATTCTCCCAGGACGTGAGACTGGGTATTGTTGAAGCAGCAAAAAGAACAGGCTCAAAAATCGTTATTGATGACAAGCTGCCAAAAGAGTTAAACGATATGTCGGCAACACTGGCTAAAGTTAAAGCGGTTAAACCTGATGTTCTTGTTGTATCTGGTCACTCTAAAGGTGCATTGACTGCAATCAGACAAATTTCTGAAATGAAAGTTGATGTTCCCATGTTGGCAATGACACATTGCGATGCTTCGAAACTGGCAAAGCAGCATGGTAAAAAATCTGAGTACGCATTGTGTGCTGCTCAGTGGCATAAATCATTGAGTTACAAAGACAGCTTCTTTGGCACGGCAACGGCTTTTGATAGAGATTTTAAAACTGAATATGGTTATACTCCTCCATATCAGGCAGCAGAGTCTGCAGCTGCACTATTGGTTTGGAAAGATGCTTTTGAAAGAGCTGACTCTTTAGACAAAGAGAAAGTTCGCGATGCTCTGGCAACAACTGATATGCAGACTTTTTATGGAAACATAAAATTCAGTCCACAAGGCCAGAACATTGCTAAACCCATGGTATTGTTCCAGGTGAGATGTGATAGTGGTGACTGTGAGAATAAAGTAGTTGCACCAACTGAATGGGCATCTTCCAAGTTAGTCCACCCGATACCCAAGTGGACTGAAAGATAATATTATAATTTAATGCCTCCTGGATTTAAGGGGGCACTTTTTTAAGATTACATTATGGATTTAATAATTTTTCAAGCTCCGATATTAATGGTACAGGCTTCCATGGACGGGATTCTTTTGGGAATTCTTTTTGCATTAATTGCATATGGTATGGCTTTGCAATGGGGTGTAATGAGTATCATCAATATTGCCCAGGGAGAATTGGTGATTATGGGTGGTTATATTGCATATTTTATGTATAAAGCCGGTATTCATCCAGCGTTTGGGGTTATAGTTTCTCCAATTATCATGTATTTTGTTGGTGTGTTGCTTTATAAAACTATAATTAACAAGGTAGTTGACAGAGATCTGTTTATTTCAATTTTAGCAACCTTTGGAATCAGCATACTGGCACAGCAGTTAATGAATATTATTTTTGGAGCAGATGTTGTTGTTGCCCAGTCAAATTTTGGAACCACACTGCTGTTTGATAATAGCGTTACCCTTCCCAATGCAAAAATCTTTTCAGCAGTGGTAAGTATTATTTTTACCATAATTCTGCTTATATATATGAAAAAATCCAAGCTGGGCCGTGCAATAAGAGCAACTGCACAGGATGCAAGAGCGGCAAAAATATTAGGTGTGAATACCGAGAAAGTATATGCTGCAATCTTTGGAATTAATGCTGCTTTGTGTGGAGTTGCAGGAGCATTGATAGCTATTACATTCACACTGCATCCTTACGTAGGTCTGCCTTATACTGTCAGGTCATTCATGATTGTAATCGTGGCCGGCCTGGGGAATTTACCAGGTGTTGCCCTGGTTGGAATGGGCTTGGGAGCATTTGAAGAATTTGCAGATTATATTCTTGGAACAGAATTTCGAATAGGAGCTGTCTTTTTATTATTGGTTTTAATTCTTGTATACAGAAGATTTAAACTGTCCAGAAAACGAGAATATTTAATATGAAGAAAAATATTTTTTTTTACGGATTGATATTGGCATTGGGTATTGCTGCGCCATTTTTGTTCCCTGCTTTTAAACTTCAAATTTCCTTTATGTGGATACTGGTCGTGCTGTCCCTGACCTGGGATGTGCAGGGAGGCCAGATGGGTTATAACAGTTTTGGAAATATTCTTTTTTTCGGAATCGGGATGTATGTCTGCTCAAGCGTCCAAATAGGAATATTTTTTCCTCTTGGGGAGTGGACCGCCAGCGGAGGTGAAAAAACTTTTATACATACTCCCCTTCAGTATTTTCAAGGATTTTTTATAGGTCTGATCTCAGCCGCTATAGTCCCTGCAATTGTCGCTGCAGTAATCGGATATGGCATTCTGGGATTAAGAGGTCAATATTTTGCAATCTGCACTCTGGGTCTGGGTATTGCTGCGGGTGAAATCGCAAGCGGTATTGAACTTATAGGAGCAGGTCAGGGAATGACATCTCCTCCCTGGCCAAAAGGTATAGGCAGCATTGAGTTAAGGTCACAATTTTTTTATTATCTCTGTTTTATATTAATGGTTGTTACATTCCTGTTCTTAAAATGGGCCTATCAGACAAGATTTGGATTGACTCTCAATGCAATCAGAGACAATGAAGACAAGGCTGAAGCAATGGGAATTCATACCATGAGATACAAAATGCTTGGCTGGGTTGTTTCAGCCTTCTTTTTGGGTATTGCCGGTGGCTTAATGGGAAATATGATCGGATATATTGAACCTGTGGAGATTGCTTTTGCCGGTGCAACCTATGGAGTGTTCATGGTTTTAATGGCCATTCTCGGTGGTAAAGGAACTCTTTGGGGTCCTGTCATTGGAGCTATGGTATTTCATATATTTAAAGAGGGATTCTGGACATTTTTTTTAGGTTGGCAGTACGTTGCTCTTGGTGCTCTAATAGTTATTATTGTTGTTTTCTTTCCTGAAGGGATTATGGGCTGGGTTAGAGAAAAATATCCTGATAAATTTGGCGAAGTTGTTGATGAATCTGATATAAAAGCTCAAGTGGAGTTAAAATAGTGAGTAAAATTTTAGAAGTTGATAAAGTGTATAAATATTTCGGGGGTGTAAAAGCTAACGAAAATGTTTCTTTAACTGTTGATAAGGGAAGTATTGTCGGATTAATCGGCCCCAATGGATCAGGAAAAACCACTTTATTTAATTCAATCGTGGGCACCCATCCCATAGATAAGGGATCAATAATCTTTGATGGCAAGGAAATTTCCGACCTTCCGGTGCCGATTGTGGCAAAACTGGGTTTGCTAAGAACATTTCAACAAACCAGAATTTACGGAAAATTAAACTGTATACAAAATATGCTGATCAGCTCAAAACCTGAAAAAGATAATATATTTACTATCTTTGCAAAAATTCCTGATCAGTTAACTGAAAAATCCGAAGATATATTGAAATTTGCAGGGCTGTACCAGAAAAGAAAACTCAGGGCTGGAGATTTATCCTTTGGTCAGCAAAAGCTCCTGGAATTAGCAATGGCATTAATGAATGAACCCAAAATGCTGCTTCTTGATGAACCAACTGCAGGAATCAACCCCACTTTGATTAATGGAATTATAGATCGATTAATCAGAGTAAATAAAGAGTATGGTATCACACTGTTGATCATTGAGCACAATATGAAAGTAATTATGAATTTAGCTCAAAAAATATTTTGCCTGGCCCATGGACAGCTGCTTGCTGAGGGCACACCGGAAGAGATAAAAAATGATAAGCGGGTTATCAATGCTTATCTGGGAGCACAGTAAATGTCGGCAGATCAATATTCAGTTTTAGGGAAAGCACCAGATCCAGAAGAGTTAAAAAAGCTATCATCCGATGATGTACATTTAACCATAAAGGGTCTCAGTGCCGGATATGGGAAAATGGTTATTTTGCATGATTTTGAGCTGATTGTAGGAAAAGCACAGTCATTGTGTCTCATAGGGCCGAATGGTGCAGGTAAATCCACCATTCTTCACTCCATTTACGGATTCACAAATATCACCAGTGGTGCCATCAAGATGCATGGAAACGACATCACCAGCCTCAGCCCGAATGAAAAACTCAAAAATGCCGGGATTGCTTATATTTTACAGGATGCCTCTATTTTCCCAAATATGACGGTTGAGGAAAATATGATCATGGGCGGATTTCTTATGGACAAATCAAGTCATGCCCGGGATCAGGCAGAAAAGGTTTTCAAAAAATACCCCAGTCTGAATAAACGGCGAAACCAAAAGGCAGGAGTGCTTTCAGGCGGTGAAAGACGTCTTTTGGAAATATCCAGGGCGTTGATCATGAATCCGGAAATTCTGCTGGTGGATGAACCCTCCATAGGTCTTGAACCACGTTTTATCACAATGGTATTCGAGATCTTAGAGGATCTCCAGCAAAATGAAGGCAAAACCATTATCCTTGTTGAACAAAACGCTAAGAAAGGACTGGAGTTTGCGGACATAGGCTATGTCCTGGTCTCTGGTCAGCTGGCCATTGCTGGCAGTGGTGACGAGCTTCTTAAGAATCCTGAAGTCGGGCGGCTGTTTTTAGGTGGTTAGAACTAACTGGATTTTTCCAAGTATAGTATTCCATACTCCATCAGGGCATCTTCTCTCAATTATGTGAACATTCTTTTTGGACAATGAATCCAATACTTTGCTGGCTTCAGAATTTAAAAGACCCGAGAGAATAAAATATTTTTTGTCAAGAAGGGACGGGTTCTCAATCATATGCTGCATAACATCATAATGAATATTTGCTACAAGAAGATCACAGGGAATAGACATGATCTCTTCCCCTTTTGCCTGGAAGGCAAGGACTCTGCTTTCAAAATTGTTGAGTTTGATATTATTCAAAGTTGTTTTAACCGCAAGAT
>JAOZRY010000938.1 GCA_029939965.1 Bacteroidales bacterium
CATATTTCTTGTACGCCACTACCAATGTAACACTTAACTATCCTGCCAAATCAGCACCAATTGAAACTATTACACCTATGCATGAAAACAGCGGAAATTCACCTTGGGAAACAATTGATCCTACTCCGAATTCGCATATTGTAATTATATCCAAAGAGGTATCGGCAATGTTTAGCGAAGGCGATGTTATTGGAGCATTTAACAGCCATGGATTAAATGTTGGATATGCCAAAATAACAACCGAAGATATTTCACTTTCGATATATGGTGATGATATTACAACCCCAATAGTTGACGGGATGACAGAAGGGGAGAAAATAACTTATAAAATACATCGTCTCCTTACAAATGATGATGTTGATATAATTCCTGATTTCGATTCTGAACTACCAAATTCAGGTGTTGAATTTGAAACAAATGGATTATCGAAAATGACTTTGAAAACAGGAATTTCGGAAGATAGAGATTTGAGTACAATCGATGTTTATCCCAATCCTGCCACCGATTTCATTTGTATAGATTTAAAAGGAAATACCTCAGGCGAAATTCACATCCAACTAATAAACATTATTGGTAATATAGTTTTTGAAAAAACGAATAGTAATAATCTAAAATGTATGATGGATGTTTCCGGTTTGGCCGAAGGATGCTATGTGCTCCGTTTGTCGAACGAAACCGAAACCATTTCAAAGAAAGTAGTAATTCGCAAATAAAATACAAGAGGAGACCGAATTGCTCAAAAGCCTTCCAGGATTTTCCGGGAAGGCTTATTTTGTTTGTAATATCCTGCGATGAATAAGTGTTTCAAAAAGAACTATCAAGTTACTATTAATTTAGACTTCGTAAACAACACAAATGCAATGAATTGAAAATTTGAAATTGCACATTAAGTAAGATGATGCAGGGGACAAGTAATGGAAAGTTGAACCCTTTCAGGGTTCTATATTCATTTCCTGTTATTTTCCCTGCACTTCGTACAGGGCTATTCACATTTAATCCCTTCAGGATTAAAATTAATACATGTAAAACCACGAAGTGGTTTAATGTGAAGTCCAAATTAAAAGTCAGGTTATTTCGATACAATGCCTAAATATGAAGCTAATTATTACTTTTGCCAACTTTAAAAAATTATACTTTACAAATTAATCTTCTATAATTTACATCAGGAATTTATTATTAACATGAGTTTTATACTGATTAAAAAGCACCTGATACTATTTTCATTTTTCATTTTTGTTGTCAATATTCAGGATTCAGCCGCCCAACAAACCTTGCGTTTGAGTCTGAGAGCCGCTGTGGATAGTGCTTTGGGCAACAATATGAAAATACAGCAGTACAGGCAGGTGGTGCTACAGAAACAATATTTAAACAAAGCGGCTGCAGGAAATTACTTCCCTTCGATTGGCTTAATGGGCGGATACACATATTTCAGCAAAAACCCTGAGATTAATATGGGTCAGGTAAAAAACTCCATCGATGATATGTTTGGGAAATATGGTGTTGTTATTGCCCAGGAATTAGACCTGTCGC
>JAOZRY010000939.1 GCA_029939965.1 Bacteroidales bacterium
TATTAAGCATTTGTTTCAACAGTATATCCTTTCAAAATGAAACTGCAATATAACGATGAGATAAGCGGCGGCGGGGGATTAACCGAAGACTTCAACTGAGCTCAAGCCCCCGCCGTCCGCTTCATTTCATGGTTAGGCGGCTTGTTTTTCTCAAATTTTATAAAGTAGAGGTTTTTTCTTTTATGTGAAAATTCTTACCTCTTTTTTTGCAAAATTCAATTACCTTATGACTCAGTTCGTTATAATACTTTTGACGTTCAGAATATCGGGTAACTCTCTCATTATAATTTAATCGACCAAATATAAGCTTATCTGCAAATTCGACAGCTTTTAAAATATCATCAAAATTCTGGGTAATTATATTAGGTGTCGGATAAGGTTCGATGCTTACCCATGTGTAACACCCTTTTTTATGCAACTCATACAGAGCATTGATTCTGTCTTTATAAGGCGTTGAGTAGGGTTCGATTTTTTTTTTAAATCCTTCATTCAAAGAAATCAGTGAGATACCGATTTCATTTTGTCTACTTAATTCCGCAAGTTCAAGCGGCGGAACACCTTTTGTCAAAGTAGTACATTTTATGTTTTCTTCATTAAGCATTTTAATAATTTTTAAACTTAAATCAGCAATTTCATCATGCCCGCACATAAAAGGATCGGTACTAAAACAGAGATGAACAAATTTAATCTTGTCCTTATGTCTCGGTATCTCTTTTTTCAATAGTTCAAGAGCGTTACTAACGATCTTTGGTTTTATCCACTCGTTGTAATCTTTCACCTTTCCGAATCTTTTAGCCATCATCATCGCATAACACGGGTATAGACAACCATGCGAACATCCTTGAGCATGGTTTATTGTGTAATCACCATATTCAACCCTTGTTTTATAAAGCAGAGTTTTTCTTTTAATACTGTCCATGTCGATTTATTCCGGAAAGATAACTAAAGTTTTGTCAGCAAAAGTGTTCTTTCTTCTTTTGCTAACCGGGGGAACGCATCTGATTTTTCCCTCAAGTTCGAGCTTCTTAAAAATATCTTTGTAATTCTTGCTGACATACGGAGTTCCTATATTATGTCCCTCATAAATTTCTTTCATTGCAAGCTGATGTCCTGCATATTTTGACAAAAGCATATCTCCCAAGTCATCCAGAGGTCTGGAAAGTTCAAACAAAAGCGGATATTGTCTGCTGGCGGGATTATATTCAAAACCCGGAACCCCATGTAAGCTTTCAGAACTTTCTTTTGCCATGATATCTTTCATTATTTTGTACCCAAGTACATTTTTGCTAACAAATATCAGGTGGTGACTTGTCCGAGTACCACGCTCATCTTTGAACCGAAATGGTAACACATATTTGCCTCCCATTTCTTGAAGGGATTCACCGAGTTCTTCAATAATAGTCAATTCACGATCATGAGGAGACATGCCATTTAACTTGATGCGGAGTTTATCGGCATGAGCTTCGCCGAATAGCGCATCCATATGTTCTTTCACTTTAGGGTTGGTTAACCCTAAATTAATCCGATTA
>JAOZRY010000940.1 GCA_029939965.1 Bacteroidales bacterium
TTATTTTTAACCGCCCTGAAAAATTAAATACTCTGAGTATTGACCTTATGTCTGAAATTATCACTGCGGCCCGGGAGTTTAACAGTGATGAACAGACCCGTGTTGTAATTTTTACAGGAGCCGGAGAGAATTTTTCCTGCGGTGTTGATCTGACTGATCCTGAATTGTTGAATGGAATGAGCTCTGGAACCAGGCTGATGAAAAATCGGTTTTTAAAGCAGGGTCCTAAAATGATCAGAGAAATTTATGAAATGAGTCAGATAACAATAGCTGCAGTTAATGGTATCGCCATTGGCGGCGGGGCATGTATTGCAGCAGCATGTGATTTTAGGATTGGAGCTGATAATTGTAAAATTGGTTACCCTGAAATAAATCTGGGGATGAATTTAAGTTGGAAAGCTCTTCCCATGTGTGTCAATCTGATAGGCCCTGTCCGTGCAAAACAGATGGTGATTCTTGGTAAAAAAAAGGATGCATCAACACTGCTTGACTGGGGATTTATTGATAAGATAGTTCCTTCTCAGAAACTTATTCCTGCTGCTGACGAAATGGCGCTGGAATATGCTGCAAAAGCACCGCTTGCAGCTCAGATGATAAAGCAGAGTGTTAATGCAATCTCTTCAGCAATGGATCAGGCAATTATGCATATGGATGCAGACCAATATCAACTCACAACAAGCAGCAAAGATTTCAAAGAAGGTGTTCAGGCATTTTTTGATAAAAGAACACCAGAATTCAAAGGTGATTAAAAAGACGTTCAAGGAGGGGAGGGAATGCAACAGGTTGAAAGAATATTAAAAAAAATCAATACCACATGTGCAATAATAGCTGAAACACTGGTAATTCTGATTGTTTTACTGGTGGTAGCTGAAATTGTCGGACGTTTTATATTTGGACATCCCATTCCAGGTCAGGTTGAAATCGCAACGTTATCTCTGGTTGTTATTGTTTATCTTGGTGTGGCATACACCCAGATGCTGGATGGACATATTCGAGTAGATGTGCTCATCTCCAGAGTTAAAGGAGCAAAACGGGAATTTCTTGAAGCCTTTGTACTTGTCATAGGTCTCTTTTCAACTGTAATGATGGCCTGGGCAACAGGCAAGAGAGCCATAGAATCAACAATGACCCATGAGTTTGTTACTGGTGTTGTTAATTTCCCAATCTGGCCAGGTCGTTGTACAGTCACATTTGGATTTTTGTTGTTATCATTAACTCTCATTATACAGATCACACGCCGTTTATTGAATGGCTTTGATTTATTAAACAGAGGAGATAATAACTGATATGAGTGATATTTCAATTGGGTTTATCGGTTTTGCTTTGCTCCTGTCTATTATTGCTCTTGGTGTTCCTATTGCATATGCAGGAGCATTTGTCGGCATTATCGGGTTATTGGTTATTGGTGGTATTGGTATCACTTTTCACTATCTGTCATCAATCCCTTACAGTGAAGTGGCCCATTATACCTACACAGTCATCCCATTATATATTTTAATGGGTGAACTTGCATTTTTTGGCGGATTTG
>JAOZRY010000941.1 GCA_029939965.1 Bacteroidales bacterium
GAAGGGCAGCCCCGGCGGCAATTGTGCCATTGGTAATCTCTTCTATACCAAAACCCTTTAGAGAGGTGGTGTCGAAATGTTTCAACAATATATCCCGCGAAAAATCTTCAGTAAAAACCCAATCATCAAAAGTGGTGAGGTAATATTTATCGCTAAATCGTTCGGCAAACTGACGCATTTTGCTTTTTTGGATAATAATCTCACTGGGTTTAAAACTTTGCAGGAGTTTATCAACATACTCGTTCGACCCTTGGGTAACATAAAATTCGCCGGTAGAAATATCAAGAAAAGAGATGCCGGAATTTTTTGGAAGAAAGTGTATGCTGGCAAGAAAATTATTTTCCCTGTTCTCAAGTACTTTATCGTTGTAGGAAACACCAGGTGTAACAAGTTCGGTAACCCCGCGCTTTACAATTTTTTTGGTCATTTTAGGGTCTTCAAGCTGATCGCAAATGGCCACCTTTTGACCTGCTCTAACCAATTTGGGAAGATATGTATCGAGAGAATGATGTGGAAAACCTGCCAGGTCGATGTATGCTGCTGCACCATTTGCCCTTTTGGTAAGTACGATACCCAGAATGTTTGAGGCTTTCACCGCATCTTCACCAAAGGTTTCATAAAAATCGCCAACCCTGAAAAGAAGTAATGCATCAGGATATTTTGTCTTGATGGCATTGTATTGCTTCATCAAGGGTGTTTCTGCTGGTTTTTTTGTTTTTTTGTCTGCCAAATTTTCAATTATTTGCAGCAAAAATAAAATTTAATACAACTGGTTTTCCTCATGTGGATAACTCTCGGAAAAGTAGTTGTTACATTTATGGATAATTAATTGAATTAGGGAAGTATTTCATGTTTACTTTTGCACAATAAAGAATTATACCAAGATGAGAAAACGTAGAAATAATGAGCTAAACCGACTCGAAGTTGAGGATTACAAAAATACCGGGAAATTGCCATGTGTTGTAGTACTGGATAATGTACGAAGTTTAAATAATATCGGCTCGGTTTTTAGAACGAGTGATGCTTTTAGAATCGATACAATTTATCTGTGTGGAATAACTGCTACACCCCCACATCGCGAAATACATAAAACAGCTCTGGGTGCCACAGAATCAGTAAATTGGGAATATTTCGAACATACCGAAATATGCATAAAAAAGCTGCGTAATGATGGATTCACAATATTTTCGGTTGAACAGGCCGAACAGAGTATTGAGCTTCATAGGTTGGAAATTCCAAATGGCGGAAAAACGGCCTTAATTTTTGGTCATGAAGTTAAAGGTGTAAGTCAGGAAATTGTGGACTTATCAGATTTTTGTATTGAAATTCCACAATATGGAACCAAGCACTCTTTGAATGTATCGGTATGTGCCGGGATTGTAATTTATGAAGTGTTTAATAAGTATGAAAAGATTTCTTAATTTTTTCTTAAAACCAGACATCGTCAGTTTCTACTTACTCTGCGTTGCAGCTATATTTTTATATCCTCATTTACAAGTAGTAAACTGCGGTATAAAAATAAAACTAC
>JAOZRY010000942.1 GCA_029939965.1 Bacteroidales bacterium
TTTCATCTGTTTATATTTTCTTAATTTTTGTAATCTATATTTTCCTTTTTTTATTTTTTAATTGCATTTAAAAACACTAAGAAGTAAAAATTTCATCTACATGCTCTACGGCTATACTCTTGTGTGCTTAGTGTTTGATGTCAGTTTCTACAACGGGGTTTCTCAGTATTAATGAGATGTTTCAACCTCCAGTAAAAAATCGACCTTTTCATACAATTTTTTTTATTTCAACTTCTGCTCCCATTTCTTTTAAGAGCCTTATGTATCGCTTTATACTTTTATCTTTTTTCAAAGTATTCAAATATTCAGGACCCAATTCTTTGTAAACTGATTTTTCTTTTAGTATGAAGTAGGCGGCTATCAGGATCTTATGTCCTACTGCAATTAATGCCTTTTTTTTACCCCTTCTTACTACTAAAGAATCGTATTTACTCCTCAAATATGTTCCTTTTGTTCTCGTAGCAGCCCATCCGCACTCGACTAATATCGTTTTTAAGTGTTTATCGCCATGTGTAATTCTACTGCTTTTTTTTTACCTGCACTCTCATTGTTGCCAGGACTCATGCCTGCCCATGATGCTAAATGCTGCTCATTGGGAAACTGACTCATGTCATTGCCGATTTCAGCTAATATACTTGACGCTCCTGTTTGGCCTACTCCCGGTATTGTCTGCAATAGTTCTGAATCCAATTCCAATTCATTGGCTTTTAACAGTTCATCTATTCGTTCGTCAATTTTTTGTATTATAGCTTCTTTTTCTTTCATTGAACCTTTGATCGTATTTAACATAAATTTATGATGACTTGTCAAGTTGCCTTTCAGTGATGAAGCCAATTCTTCAGGACTGCATTGCATTTTCCCATGTCGTAATTTTATTAAGTTTTCTATGTTTTCCTCACCAGACAGCATTGCATTTATTATCTTTGTTGCTGTAGCTCCGCTTGTGTCGCTTAGCACACTTGATAATTTTATATTCGCGTCTTCCAATATTTTTTGCAACCTGTTTTTTTCTGAAGCTATTTGTTCAACTATTTTTTTTCTGTATCGGGTCAGGTCTCGTAGGTCGCGGATATGTTTCGGAGGGATAAAACTACCTCTGAGCAATCCGCTTAATAATAATTTTGCTATCCATTTGCTGTCCTTACGGTCTGTCTTTCTGCCCGGTACATTCTTTATATGTCTGGCATTTACTAATATGACCTCAAAATCGCTCTCTAAAATGTTAAATATCGGCTTCCAGTAAATTCCTGTGCTTTCCATTGCTATATGGGTGATTTTATTTTCTTTGAGCCAATCCCGCATCATTTCAATTGACTCAGTGAATCCATTGTATGTCTTCGTTGCCTCTTTTATTCCTACACCTTTTATCGTTGCCACTATTACCTTCTTATGTACGTCAATGCCGCATCCTCGTTCTACTACTTGCTCGAAAACTATTCCGTCTTGTTTTGACATTGTTGACCTCTTTTTAGTTTTTGTAATTTTACATATTGTGAATATAATCATTCCCTTGTGTGTTTAAAAATT
>JAOZRY010000943.1 GCA_029939965.1 Bacteroidales bacterium
AGGCATTGTAACAGGAACAGCCAAGCCTGTTCATCTTGGCAATACTACCCAGGTGTGGGATATAATGATAAAAAACGAAAAAGGACAGCTGACCTGTATGTCCAGGCTGACCATGGCGGTCTTAAAAACCAAATAAGTTGAAATTCAAAACTCCTTTATTATTAATTGGGGTTAGACTTTTCAATAGAGCAACCACTGATTTTTTTTCTGAACTCTGCTATAAGGTGATCTATATTAGAAATTTGAATACAATTTAAGAATTCATATTCAACCTTGCTACAAGTATAGCAAACGACTAACAGTTTTTCAGAAAAGGATTAAAAACTCATCATATTATTTTTATATTTAATCAGTCCATGTAACTCTTGGTGTGTTCCTGTTTGGCATTCTATGGTATTGAAACTTTGGATACCCTAACATCATTGTTCCATAGTTTGTTATTCCCTCAGGAAGTCCCAAAGCTTTTTGAAGAGGTTCCCATGACATTGCAGCCTTATTGAAATATCCGTTCCAGCACGATCCAAGCCCCAATGATGGTGCAGAAATGTCCAAATATGTAATGGCTATTTTACAGGCACTATCGGCAAAAGGATCTTTGATTCCACCGTTCACGAGAATAAGAGCAGGAGCTTTTCTGGAAACAACATCAAAGCCCATTTCCCAGGCAGCGGTAATCATATCCAGATGCATCATTTTTGCCAGATCCGGGTGTGTTTTGAGCACATCCTTCATCCAATCTATGACATGGGAGCTTAATTCAGTGACCTTTTCTTTCCCATTAATCACCTGCCAGTGAACAGGCTGAGTGTTATGGCCAGAAGGTGCATGGGAAGCAATATGGATCAGTTTTTCAATCTTTGTTTTTTCAACAGCTTTGCTCTTATAATTTCGTATGGATCGCCTGTACCGTAAAAAATGTTCTGACTGTTTCACTCCTAACATAAGTTCCTTATCCACCGGATAGCAGTCTTGAGGGGTAAGATTCTTATGTGTTAATGCCCCATAGGGACAGACTGAAACGCAATGACCACAATTAATACACAATGATTCGGAATGAGCAAATGGTCGGGGGACGTTTTCTTTATCTTGAAAATCAATAATTGAAAGAGGGCATTCAGCTGCACATATCCCGTCTTTTTTACATAATTTCTCATCTACACTAAATAAATCCATAAGGTTTCCTGTCCTTTATTTTTCCATATATGATTATAGTATTAATTCTCTTTGGTATTTTTTGGGGTCGAGCCATTCATATTGCCTTTGTTAGAGAGAAAAAATTGGGTAAAGCCCATGATTGTATTTTTTATAAAATTTTTTTCTCTCTCTTTGACATCATCCTTTAGTTGATGAAAATCTTCAAGTAAAGGGTCAGCATCAAGAAGCTGTTTTGTCAGGTTTACAATATAATCATCAGATTTTGATTCGTTGTACCGGGTGTTTATAATATCATGCCAGAGAAACATCTGCTCTCTGTGTTGTTTTAACAATTCAACAGCACCTTTTGCCATCCCAAAATGTCCATAACA
>JAOZRY010000258.1 GCA_029939965.1 Bacteroidales bacterium
CGGGCTACAAGCCTTGATATTACTACTATCTCGCTTATTTTTTATATACATTGTTGGCGGTAGTTGTTCATTATTTTACCTATTTCTGTGTCACTATCCAATTACATAAATTAACAAATTGGTTATCAACAGTTAGATTAGCACAGTTCTTTATTTCGCCTTTTGAGTATTGAGCAAAAATCTCTTTAGACATACTTGTCTCAATTGCAGCACCAATAAAAACCAAAGGTATATTTATGTTATGCTTTTTAAAATTATCCCTTACACGAGATAATGCAGTATTTGCAGTTTTCCAATGTTCATCAGCACCAGATGGGTCAATACCACCTTTTAATTCGCCTAAGACTTCATAATTTGAAGGTTCAGTAATTATTTTTTTAAATGAAGCCCCTGTTAATTCATCAGAATGACAATTTAATATAACTAAATCAATATTCTTTTTTACAATAGGAACAGTTAGATTGTATATTATTTGACGTTTCTGCCCAGTTTTTAAAGTCCATTTTATTGACCGAATATCAATTACTTGCTCAATAGTATACTTGTCAGCTGCGAACCAAGATTTTGATAATTTATTGTAATATTCAAAATCAATATTAAGTACTTGCAATTGGGATATTATATTTCTTGTCAATTTCTCATTAGCAATAGAGCCAACTAAATTACGCATTCGACCTCCCAAAGCATCGCCCAGGGTCAATAAATATCTATAAATTAGTTCCTCAACATATTGTTTGCCTGCAGGTTCTATAAATTCCTTAATAAACTCTACTAATATATCATTTAAATCATCCTCACTTAAGTAATTATTTGCTTTTACTGATACACCGGCTGCTTCATAACAACTACCCTTAATTTCATCTAATTTAAGAATGTCCTTAGGCTTTTTGGTTTTTTGCTCTAATATCAACTTTAAAGCTTTCGCTTTATCTATGTAAGGTATTGATACTTTGCTTTTTCTTAACGCATATTCTAGAAATCCATTCCGCTGAGACTCATGAGTTGTTACAAGGTCAGAAGCTTTCTTAACATATTTATTTATCATTTTTGTCATCTTGGAAAATTTGTGTTTTTATGGATTCAGCAATTGCATTAGCTAAAATTGGAGGAACAGCATTTCCGACTTGACCAAACTGAGTCATAGACACCACTCTTTTGCTACTATAAGAATCTAACCTTGTACCTGTAAACTCCCAATCTAAAGGAAATGATTGCAAACAAGCCAGTTCTCTAACAGTAAGCATTCTATTTTCGTATGGATGTATAAAATCACGATAACCACTTCTTGTAACTGTCGGTGATGGTTTATTTGGGTCAAGTCGTCTGTAGGTTGAGCCAAAAGTTTTTGTAATATCTGATAATTTACCACCAATTGGAACAATCTCCATTTTTGCCAAAGTACTTGGTGAATGCGCAGTTTTTTGATGATTTTTAATAGCCATGATTTACAATTCTATCCTTTATGGTTTTTGAAATTCTAACAGCTGCTTCTGATGGTTCATCTGCTTTTGGCAAATTGCCAATTGCATCCCATACTGTATTGTATTTTTTCTTTTTAGTGCCAAATAAATCAGGAGCTTCATCACTACTTGAATAAATTGGCTCAGGGAATTGAAATTTCTTATTTAATCTATTCCCAACTATAAATACCCTTTCTCGAAATTGTGAAACTCCATAGTTAGCAGCATTTAAAACAGATTTTGAAACGTTATATGAATATTCTTCACCGTTAAAAAAAATTGGTTCAGAAATCTCATTCATTATAGCTTCTATAGCTTTACCACCTTGCCAATTGACCATTCCTTTCACATTTTCCATAACAAATGCAACTGGCAGACATTCCCTTACTATTCTAATAAACTCAAGAACTAACATTCCTCTAGGGTCATCCATTCCCATTCTTTTACCCGCTAAGCTAAAGGTTTGACAAGGAGGACCTCCAATAACTAAAGCAGGTTCTGTTGGTTTTAACCCTCCAATTTTTAAAATTTGTTCTGTTGTGATTTTAAAAATATCCCCTTGTATTACAGGTAAATCTGGTTTGTTCTTATTTAATGTTTCACAACAAGACTTGTCATATTCTACGGCTACAGCAGTCTTAAACCCTGCCATTTCAAATCCAATATCCATACCTCCTGCACCGCTAAACAAGCTAATAATCTTATTGTTTTCCTTAAAATCTTTCATTCAGCAAAGATATTTTTTTAATCCATTTTTAGAATTAATCATTTAGCGAATTTCAATGCTAAAATTATGCAGTTAGCTCTCTTTCAATTACCGCCAACTTTGGTGTTGTTGGCTCTTTCCGCAATTATCTCTGTAGCAGTATTTCCTGTAATGGCAAAACCTTTAAATATGTAATTCTTCAGTTTGTCAGTTGCCCATGTTCTAAACTGTGTGCCTCTTGTTGTGTTTACACGGTATCCAATACCAATAATTGCTTCAAGGGAGTAGTGCTTTGTTTTATATTTATTAATTGTTTAACAGTTTTAATGCTTGCCTGATTTCATTTTTAAATTGGGCAGTCAGTGATTGCCCAATCTCGGGAAAGGCATTATAAAATTGTCTAAACAACTTTAAACTTCTGTACGAAAAGCTTTTATCGTTTAATCGGACAGACAATTCCTGAAGTGTGTTTTTGCCATATTTCGCCCTGTCTTTGCCGCTTTGCTCGTATGCAACAAAAATTATTTTCCGGCCAAATGTATCAAAATAGAATGAAAGTGTTTAATAATTAAACACTAATTAATTTTGCGGTTTTGCTAAACTGCTGTATTTTAATGATTTTACAAAATGGCATACCGATTGAACCTGCTGTACGTTTTTACAAAACAAATAAAGTAAAATGTTTAAAAACTATTTCATTTCTGCATTCAGAAACTTATGGCGAAACATGTTTTATTCGATCATTAATATTTTAGGACTGGCATTGGGTTTTGCTATTTTTATGCTAATTTTTTTCTATCTCAATTTTGAATATACCTACGATAAGCATTTCCCACGGGCAGAGCAAATATATCGTGTAACCACCGATATGATTTGGGAAAGCGGAGCAATACAACAAACTGCCGTTTCTGCATCGCTCACCGCTCCATATTTAAAAAAAGATTACCCCGAAGTGTTGGCCGCCACACGTTTTAAAGTTGATAGCGAAATATTGGTTGAACAGATAAAAAATGGTGGAAGCCCTTCGGGCAAGCAATTTTATGAAGACATCTTTTATATAGACTCATCATTTTTTAATGTTTTTAATATCGGGTTTCTTTCGGGATCGCCGGCATCAGTTTTTTTTGTTCCACAATCTATTGTCCTCTCCAGCGATATGGCTGCAAAGTATTTCCCATCGGGCAAACCCATCGGGAAAATCCTGCAATTAAATAATGATAAACAATATCTGGTACAGGGGGTTATCGAAAATCTGCCAGGCAATTCACACTTCGATTTCAATTTTCTGGTAAACGATATGAACCTCCACGAATTTACTACTACAGAGTGGCGCGATTTGGGAACTTATGCATATATCGTTTTAAATGCACAAACCGATTATTTAGATTTCGAAAAGAAACTTCCCGGATTTGAAAATCGCCACCTTGAGGATTATAAAGATGTTATGGAATATCGGGTTCAGCCCATGCTCGATATTCATCTTCGTAGCGAAAAAGAGTTTGAAGCCGCCAAAACCTTTAGCAATGTTGCATTATTGTCGGTGGCAGGTATAGCATTAGTAATACTTATAATTGCTGCCATCAATTACATGAACCTTGCTGTGGCACGGTCGCTTACCCGATCAAAAGAAGTTGGGCTGCGTAAGGTAGTTGGGGCATCAAAAAAATCTATTGCACACCAGTTTCTCACCGAATCGTTGTTGCTTACATTCATTGCCTTATTTACCGGTATAGTGGCTGCTGAACTTATTTTACCTGATTTCAGGAATTTTGTAAAAGCTGATATACAACTTGATATATTTAACAATCTCCCTCAAATTGTTTTACTTGGCGTAATAGTGGGTATTTTGTCGGGTAGCTATCCTGCTTTTTTTGTTACTCGTTTTCAACCTATAACAGCGTTAAAAGGAACTATGGTGAGTAATAAAGGTGGTAATGGTATTCGGAAAGTATTAGTGATTTTACAGTTTATGATCACCATTTCGTTGCTAACGGCTTCTGGTGTTATATACCGTCAATTTCAGTATATTAGTGATAAGGAGTTGGGTTTTGATAATGATGTAAAAATTAACATCTATTTTTGGGATGACCCGAACGGTAAAATAACCAACAACTTTGCCACCCGGTTGCAAGGAATTCCGGGTATAGACAGGATTTGTGTTTCAGATCATGTCCCGGGTCGTTCACCCTGGTTCGAGCATTTCTGGCCCCAAGGATTTGATTCGCACCTGCCTTTGCGAACACTCAATGTTGCACCGGAATATATTCCGGTATTTGGTTTTGAGCTATTAGCAGGGCGAAATTTTTCGCATGAATTTGGTACAGATACCGCTGCCTGTATCATCAACGAGGCAGCCATGAAACATTTTGGCTGGAAGCCTGATGAAACATTAGGGAAAACTATAAAATACAATTTTTCGAGAAGCTGGGACAACATGATTAATGCACAGGTAATAGGTGTTGTAAAAGATTATCACTACCAATCGCTGCACCAGAACATAGAACCGGTGGTGATGACAATGCACAAAAAGTATTACCCGATTGTTTCGGCTGTAATAAACAGCAACGATATGGAAACCACTATCCACAAAATTGAGGGTGCTTATAACAAAATGCAATATAACTATCCGTTCGAATTCAGTTTTACTAATCAGGACATCGAAGAGATGTATATGATCGATCAAAAGATTGGAAAACTTGTTTTGTGGTTTTCGCTTATTTCGGTGTTTATTGCATGCCTCGGATTGCTTGGCCTCACCACATTTTCGTTGCGCCAACGCACAAAGGAGATCGGTATCAGGAAAGTTTTCGGCGCATCTTTTGGCGATGTGTTACGCATTTTCTCACGCGAATTATCAATCCTTATGCTTATTGCCTCCATTCTGGCCATACCCGTTACATGGCTGTTCATGCAAGAATATTATACAAACTTTGCCTATCATAGTCCTGTTTCGTGGTGGGTTTTTGTGGTATCTGTATTTATTGCCTTTATAATTGCACACTTCACTATTGGATTTCAAACCTACCGTTTATCGCGCAAAAATCCGGTAGATGCATTACGATATGAATAATACATAGTTGCACTGAACCGCCGATACATCAAGGATGCCTGCACCTGTTTCTATGGGTATTCTATAAATTACTCATATCCGGTTAGATATTGGATTATAAGTTTGGCTTAGGGCTTGCTGAAAAACCCAACATGTTTTTTATATTTCGGTGTCCCGCCTGCCTGTCTCCCGTACTTTGGCAGACGGGACACCGAAATATCAATGCACAGAAAATGCTGTAATGACATTAAAACGAAATACAATAAAGTAAGAAAAGAGAACAGGCAGTATAAAGAT
>JAOZRY010000259.1 GCA_029939965.1 Bacteroidales bacterium
ACCTGATTGTAAACATTCGTACCTCATTCAGAATGACAGCAAATTTACTTTTTACAGAATTATCAATGTTGAACACGAAATAATTTATTTCCAGTGAATTTTTTGTTTTCCCTTCTGAATTGGAAATTGAATATTCAATTTTTGCCCAAAAATTACTTTGCTCCAAACACATAAAGCCCACCATCTTCTGCACCGACAATGATTTTCCCCATCGCTACCGCCGGAGTTGAAATAATACTTCCTCCAATTTCATAAGACCAGACCAGAGAACCATCTTCCAGGTTAACAATATAAACCCGGCCGTCGGCAGAACAGAAAACCACCTTATGGTTTACAATAATCGGAGAACTCTCAACTTCATCCAAAGTTCGAAAAGTCCAATTTCCTATTCCTGTTTTCCGGTGAATACAGTGAAGCCTAAAATCTCTTGACCCAACCACAACATATTGTTCAGTTACAGCCGGAGAAGAAAAAAACGGTGCTCCCTCTTCCTCGTCATAATATTTCCAGACAATAGATGTATCTTCAAGGTTCACTGCTACAACCTCCCAATTATAATCACCAACATAAGCAAAATTTTCATAAACTGCCGGTGAGGCGGCAAGATAGGATTCCAGATTAATTTTCACTCTGTTTTTTCCCGTAACCGTAGAAATCCTGTGCAGAAAAGCATCACAGCCACCAAAAATTAAATAATCTCGGTAAATTGCCGGAGCTCCGTTGATGAAATTTTTGGTATTGTATGTCCAGATTTTTTTGCCGGTTTCAGCATGAATGCAATACATTTTGGCATCATAACAGCCGACAAAAATCAGGGTGTCGTTATTTTCCGGATTTACAGACCAATTTGCAGACCCCATTATTTTCCCGCCGGTTTCAAGTTGCCATTTTACTTCACCATTATTTGCATTGATCGCATAAAAAACATGGTTTACGTTTCCAATATAAACAATATTATTCAGGATTAATGGAGGTGCTTCAAAAGAAGTGGTTGTTGCAAACTCCCAATGTTTTTCCCCGGTTACCAAATCCAGGCAATAGAGTTTTCCGTCCATCGATCCGAAATATATTTTTCCAGACATCACCACCGGAGAGGATGTGATTTCATCTTCGGCCTGAAATTTCCAGAGCAGTTTCAGGGAATCCGGGATATCTCCCTGAGCATTTCCGGAAAAATTATTATCTCCCCGAAAAATTGGCCAGTTTGTTTGTAACGCCTGAAAATCAGTCGGCTTGTTTATTTTTTCTGAGGTATTGCAGCACAACATTAATAAAATTAAGAAAACGATACCTGTTAATTTGGTTTTGCTTAATATGATGGAATCGTAAAAAGGTTCGAAGCTGCCTTTCCGTCGAAAGCCGGACATAGTCTGAGGCAGCGTGGCAACGAAGAATCTCGTCGATAATTGTAGGAGATTCTTAATTCGTACCTCATTCAGAATGACAGCAAATTTACTTTTTACGGAATTGCCTAATACGATCTTCTTCATATTTTCCTATTTAACTTTATAAGCCAAAGCTCCGGTTGGACAAATTTCTACACATTTTTTGGCTGTTTCGGTCAAACCTTTTTCCAGTGACTTGTTTAGCGGAACACCAATCTCTACATCAAATCCTCTTCCAATAAATGTGAGTCCGAGTTTTTCGCCCGATTGTTCAGTCAGGCGGACACACAATCCGCACTTAATACATTTCCCAGGCTCATATACAACCGAATGATGCTCAATATTTTTTTTGATCTCTTTCCTGTCTTCACCTTTAAAGCGAGATTGTTTGGCCTGGAATTGTTCTGCATAATCACGTAATTTACAATCATGCGGCTTCAGACATTCGCAATGTAAACAGCGGGAAGCTTCATCTTTTGCTTTTTCCCGTGAAATATTTTCAATATTCGTAGTAATTCTTTGTGCTTTTGAATCCCTTAGAAAATTTTCCTTTTCAATCTCTAATATTTTACCGATGCGGGAATTAAACCTGCTCCGGTGATTATCAACTTTACCGGTAGCTAAAAACCGGTTAATGGAAATTGCAATTTGTCTGCCATGGGCAACTGATTTCACTGCCATTTTGGTTCTGCCGACTGCTCCGCCACCGGCAAAAACTTTTTCAATATTTGTTTGAAATGTGTGTTTATTTATTTCAATTCCACGTTCGTTTGATTTCAAACCAAGGGATTTGAAAAGCAGGAAATCAATTTTTCCACAGGCAATTATTACAGCGTCATATTTTTCCAATATTGATTTTGCCGAAATGTCAATTCCAACTTTTGTATTCTGTTTAAATTCTGTACCAAAAGATTTGATAATATTAATTTCCTGATCAATAATTTCTTTTGGAAGAATTGCTGTAAGATCATCATGACGTAACATCCCACCCGGAATTTTTTGATCGTCAAAAACCTGACATGAATGTCCGTAATGTAGTAAATACCAGGCCGCTGATAAGCCGGTTGGTCCGGAACCGATAATTGCGATATTTTTATTGGTGGATGGAGATTTCTCCGGAAGATATGGAGAAGTTCTGGCAGCATCCCATTCAGCGACAAAGCCTTTTAACTTACAAATTGATAGGGCCTCATCAACCTGTGTTCTGCGACAACCCTTTTCACAGGGAGCAGGACAAATCCGTCCTAAAATCGCCGGAATCGGGATGTGGTTTTTGATAGTAACAATTGCCTGATTAAGGTTTTGGGATTCAATTTGACTTAACATCAAAGGAATATTCATACCTGCCGGACAAGTTTTTACACATGGTGCTTCACAATCGCCAACATGCTCACTGAGCAAAAGATCAAGAGCAGTTTTCCGGGCATTTTTCACTTCATCGGAATCTGTTTCTATGCTCATTCCATTTTGTGCTTCATAAGAACAGGCCGGTAGCATTTTTCCTGTTTTCCTGTCCCTTACAACACAAACCATACATGAAGTAAAATGTTCTAAGTTTGCATTATAGCACATAGTTGGAATGTTAATTCCAATGCTGTTTGCAGCTTGTAGCAGACTAACACCATTTTCAACTTCGATTTCTTTGTTATTTATTTTTAATTTTATCATAATTCTCGCAATACAGACAGGCCGAGCCTGTTTATTTTTCCGGAAATACAGATGTTTATATGTTTAATTATGTCTTTCATTCAACCACCACCGCATCTACCGGGCAAATATCTTTACAACTTCCACATTGTACACATTTTTCCTGATCAATTTCATGCTGCTCAAAAGGAATTATTTCTATGGCTTTAGTGGCACATCGCTGGGCGCATTTTGTACAGCCAATACAATCATCAGTGATTTTGAATTTTATCAATGCTTTGCATTTACCTGCCGGACACTTTCCGTTTATATGTGCTTCATATTCATCACGAAAATGGTTGATTGTGGATATTACCGGGTTTGGTGCTGTTTTTCCAAGTCCACACAAACTACCCTGTGTAATGGATTCGGCCAATTCCTCCAACTTTTCTATATCACCTTTTCTTCCCTGTCCATTACACAGGCGAGTCATGATTTCAAGCATACGTTTTGTGCCAATTCGGCAAAATGTACATTTTCCGCAAGATTCATTCTGGGTGAAAGTCATAAAATAGTGAGCGATATCAACCATGCAATCATCTTCGTCCAGAACGACCAAACCTCCTGAACCCATAATAGCGCCGGCAGATTGTAAGGCGTTATAATCAATTGGTGTGTCAGCCAGCCAATGGGGAACACAACCTCCGGAAGGTCCGCCAATCTGAACGGCTTTAAATTTTTTATTATTTGGTATTCCACCACCGATTTCTTCAACAACCTGGCGAATTGTTGTTCCCATTGGAACTTCGATCAGGCCACTGCGCTTTATTTTTCCGGCCAATGCAAATGTTTTTGTACCTCGGCTTTGATGTGTTCCCAATCCCGCAAAATTCTTAGCCCCTTTTCTGATTATCCAGGGAATTTTTGCATAAGTTTCGACATTATTGACTAAGGTCGGCTTATTCCATAATCCTTTAACAGCCGGAAATGGTGGGCGCAGGTGTGGCATACCACGCTTTCCTTCAATCGCAGCAATCAGGGCAGTTTCTTCACCGCAAACAAAGGCACCGGCACCAGCTACAACGTGTAAATTAAAATCATGCCCACAGCCCAAAATGTTTTTACCGAGAATTCCCAATTTTTCACAATTTTTAATAGCTGTCTTTATGTTTTTCAAAGCCAGGGGATATTCCGCCCTAATATAAAAATATCCATCCTTTACGCCTAAAACATAAGATGCGATTAACATTCCTTCAATAACCCGGTAAGGAAAGGACTCCAAAATCATTCGGTCCATAAAAGCACCCGGATCACCTTCGTCTCCGTTGCAAATTAAATATTTAATATCATTTTTCTGGGAAGCGACTCTTGACCATTTAGTGGCTGTTGGAAATCCACCCCCACCACGACCACGCAAACCACTTTCTTCAACCTGACTAATTATTTGTTCAGGTGTTAGTTGATTTAAACATATTTCCAGGGCCTTAAATCCATCAAATTTTTTGTATTCATCAATATTCAATGGTTCTAAATGGCCACAATGTTCAGTTACAAGATGATATTGTGGAGCTTTATAATTTGAATCTATGCCATTACGAATATCAATAGAATATCTAGTAACAGGCTGGCTGGCTTCATCGGTATATAATTTTTCCAGCAATGAATTAATCGCAGCACTTCCCCGTTTTAAAACAGATCCCGGTTGAAAATGCCGTAAAAGAATGCTTTGAATATCTTCCTGCTGAACTTTGCCATAGTGGAAAACATTTCCATCAGCCATTTTAATTTCTATTAAAGGTGCCTGATAGGCCATGCCGGTACAACCCACATTTTTTATTTTTACAATCAAATTGTGTCTGGCAATCTGGTTTTGTATCTCCTGGTAGATTTTTTGTGAGCCTGATGCGCTACAACTGGAGCAAAGACATGTTCGCACCTCTCCGGCAATTTTTTGTCCTTCGTCAACAGGCCTGAATCCGGACGTAGAAAGGGATTCCGAAGATAAAAAATCTGTTAAGACGCTGGAAACCGTGGAGGGCTTTACAAAGCCGTAAGTCAAGTCATCAATTTGCACAGCCGGCGCCAACATGCAACAACCCAGGCAGGCTACTTTTTCAACTGTAAAAAGTTTGTCTTTGTCTGTATCTTCTTCACCGGGGATTCCTAAATGATTCTTGAAAGCTTCGTAAATATCCTGGGCTCCCATTACATGACAGGCTGTTCCAATACAAACCTTCACAGAGTGTTTCCCGGCTGGTTTAAGGCGAAATTGTGAATAGAAACTAGCGACACCGGTTATTGATGCAGCGGTGATTTCAGAATTTTCCACAACATAATCCAGGGATTCCTGTGGAAGATAGTTGTACTTTTCCTGGATTGCCTGAAGAATGGGAATAACAGAGACTTGTGTTTTTCCATTTTCTTCTAATATCTTATCGATTTGAGATAAATCTATTTGGTCTTTGTTTTCCATTTATGTTCTCTAAGTTTGATGGAAT
>JAOZRY010000944.1 GCA_029939965.1 Bacteroidales bacterium
AACAAGATCATCTGCATATAATTAATTGTGTTGCATCACAAATTATCTATTTTACAAACAGAATTTATATATATGGATCCCTATGAAAAAATTAACGATTGGCAAAAGATTACTCATAATTGTAGCTGTTTTAGTTTCATTCCTTCTCATTGTTGCTGGTGAATCATTTTTAAGTTTCAACACAATTGAACACAATATCGAAGAGAATCAGTTAGATGGTCTTATGGCAGCAAAAGAAATAGATCATTTAAACTGGATGGCAAAAGTCAGCCTAGCCATTATAAACCCAGGAATAAACACGCTAAAAATCCAAACTGATGACCATAAATGTGCTTTTGGGAAATGGCTATATGGCACACCGAGAAAGAATACAGAAGAAAAAGTTCCAACAATAAAACCATTTTTAAAAGATATTGAAATAAGTCACAAAAAATTACATGATTCAGCAATTGACATCAGACATGCCCTAGAGGAAAATAACAGGGATAAATCAAGTCAAATATTTTTAAAACAAACAATGCCAGCAGTAAAGAAAACCCAGTCATTATTCTCGAACATAAGAAAAGAAGCTGCAAAATACATTTTAACTGACTCTGCACTCGTTGAAAAAGCAAAGAGATCAAGACGAAACCTTGTAATATTTAGCTTATTTGCAATTATCTCAGGAACTTTTATTGCAATGGCGCTCGGCAAACAAATGATTAATATCATTAATAAAATATCTAGTCAGCTGGCAGAAAGCTCAAAAAATGTTACATTATATGCCAATCAATTTAGCTCAAGTAGCCATCAACTGGCTGAGGGTGCAACAGAGCAAGCAGCAGCAGTAGAAGAAACATCAGCATCACTTGAAGAAATATCATCCATGACAAAACAAAATTTAGAAACAACAGATCATGCAAACAAAATTATGCTCAGTTCAAATGTAATTATGAACAAAGCTGATTCATCCATGTCCAATTTGACTTTATCTATGAGAAAAATGAGTGAAGCAAGTGAAAAAACATCAAAAGTCATAAAAACAATAGACGAGATTGCATTTCAAACTAACCTATTGGCTTTAAATGCCGCAGTAGAGGCAGCAAGAGCAGGTGAAGCTGGAGCAGGTTTTGCAGTTGTAGCAGATGAAGTTCGAAACTTGGCAATGCGAGCAGCAGATGCTGCACGTGACACATCTGCTCTAATAGATGGCACTATATCTATAGTTGCAGAAGGCGAGGAACTTGTAAAAGTAACCAGTGAAGAGTTTACTAATGCACGAAATAGTACAAAAGAAATAAAAACATTATTTTCAGAAATAAATGTTGCCTCAAAAGAACAATTTGAGGGGATCAGTCAAATAACAAAAGGTGTAACTGAAATTGATACAATGACTCAAGTTATGGCAGCAACAGCAGAAGAGTCTGACAGTGGAGCCTATGAGTTAAAAGCAAGCTCTATAAAACTTGATGAATTAGTTCAAGAATTAACAACCCTTGTAACTGGTGAAACCATCAAAATAGAAACTGATCTTACTTTACCCCCA
>JAOZRY010000945.1 GCA_029939965.1 Bacteroidales bacterium
TTTTGAAACTCAACAACAAGAATTGCTTTTTTTGAATTATTTAACATCTCTATTCCTCCATTTTTTATGGTTTTTTCCGATGCAATTATATTTGACGAAAAACAAATTATTACCAACATAACAAGAATTATTTTTTTCATTTTCTTTCCTTTCTATAAAAGATATTTTGAGAAGAACGATACAATTTTTTTTGGATTTTCTGCTGGATAGCGATAAGCCTTGAAGCGGGGCGCATCCGGTATAATTATCAGTTCCTTTGGTTGAACAGCACTTTGATAAATGGCCTGGGCATCTTTAACATCTCCAATCTCATCTTTTTCCGCCTGGATAAACATCACAGGTATTGGGCTGATTTTGCTTGCATAACGAGACGGATCAATTTCCTCTGACGGGTTAAACCCGAGAATGAATCCAGACATTTGTTTGATAATGGGGATAAAAAATCCCGGCAGTGAAGTCCAGAAGCGGATGCTTTTGTCGATCATGGTATCAAAACGGTAAGCACCAATGGATATGACTGCTGCTTTTTCGATGGGCAATTTTTTTATTTCTATGGCACCCCTTAGGGATACATTGCCGCCCATGGACATCCCAATTAGGCCGATGCCACTGAATTTCCTGCCATTGTTTTGCTTTTTATTGTCTAGTACCCAATTTATGGCACCCATGAGATCGTTGGTTTCATATTTTCCAAGGGTTATCATATCTCCACCGCTTTCACCACATGCCCGCAAATCAAAATAAACCAGGTTAAAACCGGCTTTATTGAGCACAGGTGCTGATGCCAGCCAGTCAATATATTCCTCTTCACCTTTGATATTTTTTCCTAACCACCCGGCACGGGTGGCACCATACCCATGAATTATGAATATAACAGCTGAACTATCTCCGGGAATCCACCATCCTTTCAAAGGGATCCCATCGGTACTCTGAAAACTGATGTTTTCATATTTTAATCCATTATACTCAGCCGGGGTTTTTAAGAGTGGCTGATGAGGTACATGTAGTGCTTTGTGAGCTGCCAAGTAACCAACTCCATAAATGACAATGAGCGGTAAAATGATAGTTAAAGCCAGTATTGTGATGAGTCTTTTTTTCTTTTCCATGATTGCTCCTCCTGTGTTCTAAGCTGATTTTTTCTTAATTATTGTCTTTTTGTGACTCTTTGATTCAAATTCCTATTTGAAATAATATTTGGCTCCTGATAATAAGCCACCTAAATATAAATATAAAAAAAATTATTCTTTAAATAACATTAAACCTTTATCTATTTTTCCCAATAGAGATGTCAGATTTTGCCTCTCATTTTCAGTAAGATCTTTCATGAGTTTTGCAATACGGCTGTAATAATCGGGCAGCATCTTATTAAGAACATTTTGACCAGTATCTGTAAGCTGGATACTTACTTTCCTTCGATCTTCTTGATGGGCCAGTCGTTTAACCAGTCCCTTTTGTTCCAGTCCATCCAAAAGACCTGTCATGGTGGCTCGCTTAACACCAACTTTTTGTGCAAGTGTTGATGGA
>JAOZRY010000260.1 GCA_029939965.1 Bacteroidales bacterium
GTTATAATTCCTTTCGCACTGGTGTTCCTTTATTAGCATCTGATTAACCATTAAAGCAAGCATAAAAAAAGCACCCCACAGAGGAGGTGCTCAAAAAAACACAATTATGAAAAAAAACAATTACTCAATAATAATTTTTTCTATTCTTATACCCTTGTCCGAAACAAGTTTAAGATAATAAATCCCTTTTGCAAAGTTTGAGAGATTTATCTCGGTAGCCTGATCTGTTGTTAGAGTTTTAATTAACTGTCCGGTTGAGTTGAGTATCTGAATATCCACTTTTTGGTTTACCCCTTCAATATTAAATAACCCGGCATTTGGGTTGGGATAAATGGTAATATTATTCAATAACTCATCATTGATAGCTGTGGCTTTGAAACCGGTAATTGCCGACAATCCGTTTTCGGCAAAGCGGTTTGTGTGCGACATTGAATTGTTCCACACAGGAACTACATCAACTTGCTGCTTCGAGTCCGGGGAGTAGATAACAAAATTCATCATCTCATTATCAACCATTCCATCGATGGTTTCTGTTGTAAAATCGTTGCCGTAAACAACCAACGAAAGATTTTGGGTATTACCTTCGTACTGTGTTATTCCAACGCACTGATCCTCGCTATTCATTACCGCAATAATATCGTCTGCATTTAATTGGCTTAAAGCATTAGCCTGCACCGAAATAAGATGTGCAACACCTGTATTGTTAGTTTGCCACGGTGCCCCAACAACCTGAGATAACTGATTTTGACCGGAGTATCCTTTTCCATCAGTAGCAGGGAATGTAACCGAACCTGCTTCGAGCATACCAAGGAGGTAGGCTTTGCCGGGTTCCAGTATATTGAGATTATAAAGACCTCCTGCAGGCCAGTAAATTAATCCGTCAACAATATCAAAAGCAAAATTTAGCTCATCCTCAATTTGACTAAAGATAAGCTCAACATCCACACCAACTTCCGAAAGAACCGGCAAATAACTAACGCCGACAGGAAGGTTAACGGTTTTATTTTCGACCGGAGCACCATTAATACAAAGAGTACCTGATTCCATCATTTTTATTTTATATCCATTATGGGTGTTCCAGTCGCCAATAGTATTAATGTTATAGGCAGGCCAATAAATTCCATTTTCGCCTATAATAATAGTTACTATGTCGTTAAGGTCAACAAAAATATCTTCCATCAGCAAACTGTTCGGATTAATAAATGAGGAGATCAAACTCCAGTTTTCGGGAATAGAAACTACTTGATCGCAAATTAATCCGGTGGCTTCCTGAGTAAGTGTAAATGTTTCCTCAGGATTGAGTGCACCAGGTGCTGAAACCAAAATTTCTGCTGTTCTTTCAAAACTGTTTCCGTTGGCTTCGTATGTTACTGTAACAATACCATCGTTGTTGCCAGCAATTGGATCCACAGAAATCCAGAGTTCTGAATAAATTATCTCCCAATCTGTGCCAAACAAACCTGTAAAGTCAATATCAAATGTAGTTGATCCGGTGGTGTAAGGAACAAACTCAGCATCAGGATTAATAATTAAATCAGGACTACCAAGTTCAAAGTTAATTCCTTTGGCTTGTTGGGCCGATTGAACAGTAATGTTACCCTGAAATAATCCCGGATCGAGTGGAAAAGTGGCAGGTGTAACAAGAGTTACTTGTATTGTTTCTGATTCGTTAGGCAAAATCGCTTCGATAAAATTTGGAACGAAAGTGAAATTTGCAGATGGAATTACATTTCCAAATTGATCTGTGAGGTCGGATGCGAAAATGTTCAGGTCAACCAATGGTGAACCTCCTCCTGTTTCATCAATATCGAAAGTAAAATTATATGTTTGACTGTATTCAAATGGATTGATACCATAAACAGTAGGTGTAATTTCCATAACAGGAAGCTCGACCGGTGGCACAACAATAATAATATTCAATCCACCAATAGCATTTACAAAACCTGTTGCACCAATTGGAGTAAGGTATGGCATATCCTCAATAACAAAACATTCTTCATCGGTAAGATCATCTTCTACAAAAGATCTATAACATAGTTCTGCCGTTAATGGGCCAGGGCATGTATTTACCATTTCTGCATTGTAATTGCCGGCTTCCTCAACTTCAATCATTAGTTCAAAGAATTCATCGGTAGTTGAAGTCCACTCCGAATTTGGGATATTGGTGTACCAGTTTCCATCAATTTGCCCTGCAGCATTACCCAATTCGTCATAAATGGTAAAAACAAAACAATCATTTTTAGTTGGAGGCATTTCAAAAGATATTTTTAAAACACTACCATCAGGAACTTCCTGGGTTTGCAAACAAAGCAATGCAAGTGCGGTTTCCATGTTATAGCCTTGCCCTCCCCATTTATCCCAGTAATAATTTCCGTTTCCATCTACACCATGTTGAGTGTCGATAGCATTATACATGTAATCGTACCAATTAGTACCTCCAATAATAGTTTCGTTTGATAATGACATTGCTTTTGCAAAACCGTATAAGTAATAATAGTAACCACCACCAACGTAAATTTGATTAGAGCCGATAGAACCCGGGTCTATCAATTGCGAAATGCTAAATGTTTTGAGATAATTAATAAAACCGGTTTTAAGGGTCGATGCTGCGCCAACCCCATGGCTACCTGCCAAAACCGCACCCCAGGCACCGGCACATGTCATACCTTGTGGTCGGCCATTGCAATCTTGATAACCTACCCTGAATGCACTTCCTGAAGTACACTTTACATTATTAAGATACTGATAAATTTTATTCCAAACATCTTTTCCGCTATAATTAGTTGCATCAAGGGCAAGGTAAACCCACTGATTTATCGACAGATCGCCATTATACTGACTTGTGTAACCACGATCGTAACGCCAACTAACGGCAGTCCACGCATCGTTAACATCCTGCATATAATAGTTTACTGCAAGATCAATGGCGTTCTGAATATCGGTAGCAAGTGTACCTGAAATATATCCACCTCCAAATAGTTTTGTTTTAAGTGCAAGATTTAATGCTTCTATGGCCATAGCAGTTTCGTAGCCTTGAGACCATGTGCCAATTCTACCTGCATTATATCCGCTAAGAGTTTGTATTGCCAATAGATAATTTATTGCGTTTGTTACTACAGTTCCATACAACGGGTCGTTAATATTATGCCCGTTTTGAAGAAATGCCTGTAAGCATAAAGCAGTAATGCCTCCACCACCCCAATCTCCAGGGGTTTTCGACATTTCATACAGGTTGTCGGGGTCGATGCTTTCGCCCTGACCGGGTTCAAATCCTTTTGATGTACTTTGTGTTGAGGCCAGGAAAGCCAAGCCTTTTTCGATTAGGATGTTGCCTTTCTGAGCTTCGGTTTGGAAACTGAAAAGCATAAAGCATCCCGTTAAAACAAAAATAAATAAATGTTTAATTTTCATAATGAATCCTCCTAATTGTTTAAATGAATGAATATGGTTTATTTGACTTGGTATTTATTTAGATTTAAAAATCATTTTCCTTTTTTTAATAGTTGTACTTTCTGGCAAACCGGCAATTTCCTCTAAAGCTAAAATTGAATATGCCGTTACCAGTACCGGATTGTTTTCCCACCAACGTCCGTTTTCGTTAATCCAGAATCCTTCGGGTGTTTGAATTTTGATGATTTGATTTGCCAGATCGTGTCGCCAAAGATTTACTTCACCTTTATCGTTTGTAATTTTTTCGATTCCCAGTGCATTGAGCGACTTTGCCATTGTTTGATAATAATAATACAATCCCTGATTGTCCATTCGTGGTGTAGTTTCTACCGAATAATTGGATGCAATCCAGCTATATGCATTCTGAACCCGATAATCATCTTTATCCACATTAGCATAAATCATGCTTTTGAGTCCAGCGTAAGTCATGCTGCCATACGAATTGGTGCCGCCGGCTTTGCTTGCCCCGGGCTCGTACATAAAACCTCCATCGTTTTGAGCATAAGCTTCTTTGTTTACATCCTTAAGATTTTGACATTTCCCCAAAAACGTTAATGCTTTATTGTAAAACAACTTCTTGTTTTGTAACCTTTCTTTTTCTTCTTTGGTAAGTTTTTTTTCAGGATCAACTGCTCTTACATCGTCAATGGCCATGGCTTCGATTGCCCATTGCAAATTTGAAAGATCGGGCCGCTCATCGCCACCGTATCCCACTCCTCCATAATAAAGACTATCGGTAGTAAAATCTTCACTTTCGTCGATTTGCAAACCCATAAGAAAATCCTCAGCATTTTTTATTATTTCATCGAACCCCTGATAATTGGCATCTTTAAAAGTTACCAAACATATAGCGGTGTTGTAATTTGGCATATCATCGATGTAGATGCCACCATCGGGCTTTATGCAATTTTTTAAGAATTCAAACCCATTTTCAATTGTGGGTTCATTTATTGATATGCTTGGGTGTGCCCTTAAATATGAAGATAAAACCAGGGCGGTAATGGCGGGGTAATGCTGCCAGGAGCCATCATCCTCTTGCTGACTATGCAGCCATTTTAAGCCATCTTTTATCGAATGATCTATTTCTTTGGCTGTCGAAAGGTCAACTTTTGGAATAGCTGTTTGTCCTATCATCACCTGTAAAGGGAGTAAAAAAGATAATACTAATGAAATGAGAGTAAATGTTTTGGTCATATATTTTTTATTTAACTGTTTCTATTATTAAAGTAACCGGCTCGCCTGTAGTTAGATTTGCCGATTTGTTTACATAAAAAAGTTCATCATTAAATTTCGATTGTGCATTAAGTTCCATAAGTGCCATTGGGTCGTGGTAAGTAGCAATTATTGTGGTTTCTGGATCGGCAATTACGTGCCCGCTTTGGTGGGTTGCAGCTCCCCGAAACAACCATGTTGACTTTTCAATTTCTACCCCTTTTGATTCATCATATATAAAATATTCGATGGGTTTTTTGATTTCTTTTCCGTCTCGTGATATTACAAGAAACAATCGAACACTGTCGCCGGGAGTTTCGATAGATTGAAATTGGGTGTGTGTATCAATTAAATTGCGATCATCAGGAACTTCGTTTACCGGATCGAATCCAAGTAATAATAATGCAGTTTGAAATTCGACTGGTGTAATTTGAGTAACGAGCAAACTTTCGTGTACTTTCCCTTCTTTTCTGCAAAGCACAACCTCAAGGAGGCCTTCATTCATATTAACTTTGCATGGGATGGTTATGGTTTTTTTGGAGGTATTTATTACCATCTCTTTTAGCATGTAAACACCTTCGCTTACCTTTGTAATAATTTTGTTCGCATCTTTCTCCTGGCCATTAACGTTGGAAACGCACAGTAACACCAGTATTAGAATTACTGATATTGAGAAAATAATTTTAGAAAATAGGAATCTAAAAACGAAGATATTTCCGGAAGTCTGATTCATAGGTAATCTATTCTTGTTGTTTTTCTTAAAAAAAACAAATATATAATATTTTTGGCATCTTTCATAATAAGCTAAAATTAGTTTACCCCGTTAAATGTATTATTA